>CAYNCH010000120.1:0-5909 GCA_964395815.1 uncultured Methyloversatilis sp. | reverse complement strand
GGTAGGCGAAATGCCGGATGAACCGCTCAACGGACGTGCCGGCAAACGCGGCAAACTGGCCGAGCCTGCCCCGGCGAACCGGCTCGGTCTGGTGCTGGCGGAACCGACCACGGAGCAAAAACGGGAACTCGGTATCCGTCATGGTCTGGTCGTCGAGGAGGTGCGCGAGGGCAGTCGCGGCGAGTTGCGTCAGGGCGACATTCTTCTTGCCCTGATTTATCGTGGCGTGCAGACTGAAATCCGCTCGGTCGAGCAGTTCAACGAAACCCTCTCCAAACTGGGCAAAGGCAGTTCGGTCACCTTGTTGATTCGTCGCGGCGATAATCAGACATTCGTGACGATCAGGGATTTGCAGAGCAAATAAACCTTTGCGGAAGACGGCGAAAGGGCGTGAGGTTTCACGCCGCTTTCGCTAAAATCCGCGCTTCGCTTCTTTCAGGCGCTGTCAAAGCGCCTTTATTCATTTTGCAGCACATCAGAAATTTTTCCATCATCGCCCACATTGATCACGGCAAGTCGACGCTTGCCGACCGGATCATTCAGCGCTGCGGTGGTTTGTCGGATCGTGAAATGGCCGAGCAGGTGCTCGATTCGATGGACATCGAGCGCGAACGCGGTATCACGATCAAGGCACAAACCGCGGCCTTGCAGTACAAGGCGCGGGACGGCAAGGTCTACAACCTGAACCTCATCGATACCCCCGGTCACGTCGATTTCTCTTATGAGGTTTCGCGCAGCCTGTCTGCCTGCGAGGGGGCGCTGCTCGTGGTCGATGCATCCCAGGGCGTCGAGGCGCAGACCGTTGCGAATTGCTATACGGCCATCGAATTGGGTGTCGAGGTTGTTCCGGTCCTCAACAAGATGGATTTGCCGCAGGCCGATCCCGACAATGCCCGGCAGGAAATCGAGGACGTCATCGGCATCGACGCCACCGATGCGATTCCCTGCTCAGCGAAGACCGGCATGGGTATCGAAGATATTCTCGAAGCGGTGATTGTGCGGGTGCCGCCGCCGCGGGGCGATGCGACTGCGCCGCTTTCGGCGTTGATCATCGATTCCTGGTTTGACAACTACGTTGGCGTGGTGATGCTGGTACGCGTCGTCGACGGGGTACTCAAGGCCAAGGACAAGATCCGGCTGATGTCCACCGGTGCGGTTCATCTGTGTGAGCAGGTAGGGGTGTTCACGCCGAAGTCCCTGAGCCGGCCGGAATTGCGGGCGGGCGAGGTCGGGTTCATCATTTCCGGCATCAAGGAACTCAAGGCAGCGAAGGTCGGGGATACCGTCACGCTGGCCGACAAACCCGCCGTCGAGCCCTTGCCCGGCTTCAAGGAAATCAAGTCACAGGTGTTCGCCGGCCTCTATCCGGTCGAGGCCAACCAGTACGACAGCCTGCGGGATGCACTGGAAAAGCTGCACCTCAACGATGCTTCGCTGCAATACGAACCGGAGGTGTCACAGGCGCTCGGCTTCGGTTTTCGCTGTGGTTTTCTTGGCCTGCTCCACATGGAGATCGTCCAGGAGCGCCTGGAGCGCGAGTTCGATCAGGATCTCATCACCACGGCACCGACCGTCGTTTATGAGGTCCTGCAGCGCGACGGCAGCGTTATCCAGGTGGAGAATCCCGCCAAGCTTCCCGAGGTCCAGAAGGTCGAGGAAATCCGCGAGCCCATCATCACCACCAAGATTTTCGTGCCCCAGGACTATCTCGGCGCGGTGATCACGTTGTGTGAAAGCAAGCGCGGGGTACAGGCCAACATGGCCTACCACGGGCGCCAGGTACAACTTACCTACGACATGCCGATGGCCGAAGTGGTGATGGATTTCTTCGACAAGCTGAAATCCGTATCGCGCGGCTATGCCTCGCTCGACTATGAGTTCAAGGAATATCGGCCGGCCGACGTCGTCAAACTGGATGTATTGATCAATGGCGACAAGGTCGATGCCCTGTCGCTGATCGTGCATCGCGCCAACGCGCCTTATCGCGGCCGAGAACTCGCCTCGAAGATGCGCGAACTGATTCCGCGCCAGATGTACGACGTCGCCATCCAGGCGGCGATCGGCTCGACCATCGTCGCACGTGAAAATGTCAAGGCGATGCGCAAGGATGTGCTGGCCAAATGTTACGGCGGCGACATCACGCGTAAGAGGAAACTGCTCGAGAAGCAGAAGGCCGGCAAGAAACGCATGAAGCAGGTCGGTAGTGTCGAAATTCCGCAGGAAGCCTTCCTGGCCGTGCTGCGCGTTGGAGACAAGTGATGAATTTCGCCCTGATTCTGTTCATATTGTTGTTGATCAGCGCGGTCCTCTGGGTGGCCGATATTTTCGTGTTCCGGAAGCGCCGCGCACCCGAGGCCAAGGAACCGCTGTGGGTCGAATATGGCGCCAGTTTTTTTCCGGTCATCCTAATCGTTTTCATTTTGCGCTCCTTCATCGTCGAGCCCTTCAAAATTCCGTCCGGGTCGATGATTCCGACACTGTTGGTCGGTGACTTTATTGCTGTCAATAAATTCACTTACGGCATTCGTCTGCCGGTGATCAACAAGAAGATCATCGAGATCAATTCCCCGCAGCGCGGCGATGTCATCGTGTTTCGTTATCCGCCGGATCCCTCGCTCGACTACATCAAGCGTGTGGTCGGGGTGCCCGGTGACAAGGTGGCGTACCAGAACAAGCGCCTGACCATCAATGGTCAGGTCGTGCCCATCGAACGCGATGGTGATTACTTCGATCCCGAGCGCATGTTCTATACCCCACGCTATCGCGAAAAGCTGGGCGAGGTTGAGCACGGACTGTTGATCGAGGACCAGGCACCGGCCTTCGTGCCGCATGTCATGCAGTTCCCGGGCCGGGAAAATTGTCTCTACAATAGCGAGGGCTTCATCTGCGAGGTTCCCACCGGTCATTATTTTGTGATGGGCGACAACCGTGACAACTCGCAGGACAGCCGGGTATGGGGCTTCGTTCCCGATGGCAATCTGGTCGGCAAGGCGTTTTTTGTCTGGTTCAATTTTGGCGACCCGCAGCGTATCGGCGGTTTTCACTGACGTGACAGTGTCCGTGCTACAAGAACGACGGAGAAACGGGACATGAAAAGAAGACAGTCTGGCGTGACCCTTTCGGGATTGCTGCTCGCTGCGGTGGTCGTGGCCTTTATTGCGCTGCTCGGCATGAAAGTCGCCCCGGAGGTGATCGAGTATTACCAGATCGTCAAGGCCGTCAAGAAAATCAAGAATGATCCGTCGGCACAGGAAAGTGTCGCCCAGGTGCGTCGCTCTTTCGAAAACCAGGCCACGATCGACAACATCACTGCCATTACGCCGCAGGATCTCGACATTACGAAAGACAGCGGCAGGCTGGTCGTATCGTTTGCCTACGAGCGCCGCGTCCATCTGTTCGGCAACGTCAGCCTGCTGCTCGAATTTCAGGGTTCGACCGAGGAATAGGTTTGTCGGCTCGGCTGGAAAAAGCGCTCGGTTACCATTTCAGCCGGCCAGACCTGTTGCGACAGGCGTTGACGCACCGCAGCCATTCGTCCCCGCATAACGAGCGACTCGAATTCCTTGGCGATAGCGTGCTGAACTGCACGGTCGCGACCTTGCTGTATCAACGTTTTCCCGCATTGAAGGAAGGCGAACTGTCCCGTATGCGTGCCAGTCTGGTACGACAGGAAACCTTGGCCGACTTGGCGGCCGGCCTGCAGCTCGGCGACGAGTTGCGTCTTGGCGAGGGCGAACTCAAGAGCGGCGGTTTTCGGCGCCCCTCGATTCTGGCCGATGCGCTGGAGGCGGTGTTCGGGGCGATCTATCTCGACGCGGATTTCACCGCCGCACACAACGTGATTGTCGCGCTATACCAAAGCCGGGTCGAGCAAATCGATCCGCACGATACCGGTAAGGATGCCAAGACCGCACTGCAGGAGTGGCTTCAAGCGCGCCGTCATCCCGTTCCCCACTACACGCTGCTCGCAACGCATGGCGACGCCCATGCGCAGGACTTCGAAGTTGCCTGCGCGATTCCAGTCCTCGGCGTCGAGACAAAAGGTCGTGGCGGCAGCCGCCGTATTGCAGAACAGCATGCGGCACAACTGGCGCTGGAAAGGCTCACAGCTGCATGAATACCGTTCAGGAATCATTCCGCGCCGGCTATATCGCCATCGTCGGCTGCCCCAACGTCGGCAAGTCGACCCTGATGAACCGTCTTGTCGGTGCCAAGCTGAGCATCACCTCGAAAAAGGCGCAGACCACCCGCCACAGGATTCACGGCATCCTGACCACTGACGACTGCCAGTTCGTCTTCGTCGATACCCCTGGCTTCCAGCAACAGCATCGCAATGCGCTCAATCGTGCCATGAACCGGACGGTGACGACGGCGCTCGCCGATGTCGATGTCGTCCTCTTCGTCATCGAGGCCGGACGCTGGCGGTCTGGCGACCAGGCGGTACTGGATCTGCTGCCGGACAATACGCCCGTGGTTCTGGTCATCAACAAGGTCGACCGTCTCGCCGATCGCAATGCGCTGCTCCCCTTTATTGCACAGCGTGCCGCGGCGTATCCCTTTTCCGAAATCGTTCCCCTGAGCGCGGAACGCGGCGACAACCTCGATGCCTTGCTGAAAGCAGCGGGACACCACCTGCCGGAATCGCCGCCGATCTTCGATCCCGAGGAGTTGACCGATCGCTCCGAGCGTTTTCTCGCCGCCGAGCTGCTGCGCGAGAAACTGTTCCGCAATCTCGGCGAGGAACTGCCCTACGGCATCGCCGTCGAGATCGAGAAGTTCGAGGATGAAGCCGGGCCAGGTGGCGGCGTGCGTCGCATCCACGCCGCCATCATCGTCGACAAGGAAGCGCACAAGGCGATCATGATCGGCAAGGGAGGCGAGCGCATGAAGCGCGTCGCCAGCGATGCGCGCAAGGATATGGAACGGCTATTCGGCGGCAAGGTCTGGCTCGAAACCTGGGTGAAGGTGCGCAGCGGTTGGGCTGACGACGAGCGGGCGCTGCGCAGCCTGGGCTACGCATGACGGCGGGCCGCCAGCGTATCGACGGGGCGGCGGCCTTCCTTCTGCATGCCTATCCCTACAGCGAAACCAGCCTGATTCTCGAAGTGTTCGCGCGCGAGCACGGCCGATTAGCCCTGCTCGCACGCGGCGCGCGACGTCCGCGTTCTGCGCTGCGCGGGGTGCTGCTGGCCTTTCAGCCGCTCGAACTCGGATGGTTCGGCGGTGGCGAGGTCAAGACACTTGCCAAGGCCGAATGGAGCGGCGGCATGGGTCTGCTGAAGGGCGCGAGCCTGATGCTCGGCTATTATCTGAACGAGTTGCTGCTCAAGCTGCTGCCGCGCGAGGATGCGCATGCGACGCTTTTCGATGCCTATGCCGCGGCGCTGGCTGCATTGGCGCGCGGAGCGACGGAGGCAGCCGAGCTGCGGCGCTTCGAGAAAGTATTTCTCAAGGAGTTGGGCTACGGCTTGCATCTTGAGCAGGATGCACTCGGCCGTCCGGTTACCGCGCAGAGGCGCTATCGGTACCAACTCGAACGTGGCCCCGTTCCGGAGGACGAGGCCGATGCGGGCCAGCCGGTGTCGGGGCGCACGCTGCTGGACCTGGCTGCCGATGACTATGCGGATCCGCGCAGCCTCGCGGAAAGCAAGCAGCTGATGCGTCATCTGCTTGCGCATCAGTTGGCGGGGCAGCCGGTGCAGACCCGGCGGGTGTTCGTCGAATTGCAGGACATGTGAAGTGGAGAACAGAACATGATCGAGCTGGGCGTGAATATCGACCACGTAGCGACCTTGCGGCAGACCCGCCGCACTTACGAACCCGACCCCGTCTGGGCAGCTGCCGAGGCGCATCTCGGCGGGGCGGATTGCATTACCGTGCATCTGCGCGAGGATCGTCGCCATATCGTC
>CAYNCH010000119.1:0-5955 GCA_964395815.1 uncultured Methyloversatilis sp. | reverse complement strand
CAGCTGCTCGACCTGTCGGCGCGCGAACTGGCGGTGCTGGAAATCCTGCTGCTCAAGGTCGGCCGTCTCGTCAGCAAGGACCAGCTGGTCGATCATTTGTGCAGCTGGGGCGAGGAGGTCAGCACCAACGCCATCGAGGTCTACATCCATCGCCTGCGCAAGAAGCTCGAACCCAGCGAGGTGCGTATCAACACGATGCGCGGGCTGGGCTACAGCCTGGTGAAGGCAGGTTCGCCGGCGGCATGAGCAGACCCGATGCCCTGATGGCGGTGGATGCCCACGACGCGACGACCGAGACCGAGTCCGAGAGTCGCGCGCCGACGCCCCATTCGCTGTTCGGGGAAATCCTCGACTGGATGCTCGCTCCGCTGCTGCTGCTGTGGCCGATTTCCATCGTCGCCACCAACCATGTGGCGAACCAGATCGCCGACCTGCCCTACGATCGCCAGCTCGGTGCCAGCGTCGTCGCCATCGTGCGTCAGGTTGATATCCACGAGGGCCGGGTGGATGTCGATCTGCCGGTGGCGGCGCGCGACATGCTGCGCTCGGACGAAGACGACACGATCTACTTCCAGGTGCGCGGACCGCGCGGCGAACTGCTGGCGGGCGATGGCGACATCCCCAACCCGGAAGTGATGCCGGACGCGGAATCGGGTGCCACGCTCTATCGTGATGCGACGATCGGCGGCGACGAGGTGCGCATCGCTTACCAGTATCTCAATGTCGGGCCCGGCAAGGGGTCGATGCTGGTGCAGGTGGCCGAAACGCGCCACAAGCGCGAACAGCTGGCCTCGCGCATCATTTCCGGCGTGCTGCTGCCGCAGTTCGCCATCATTCCGGTGGCCGTCGTGCTGGTCTGGTTCGGCCTGACGCGTGGCCTCGTACCGCTGGCGCGCCTGCAGTCGCGCATCCGCCGGCGGCGGCCCGACGATCTGTCGCCGATCAACCTGCGCAACGTCCCCGAGGAATTGCGGCCGATGGTGGCGGCCTTCAACGACATGATGGCCCGCCTCGAGGACAACCTCGAATCGCGGCACCGCTTCATCGCCGCGGCGGCCCACCAGCTCAAGACGCCGCTGACGGGACTCAAGACCCAGACCGAACTGGCGCTGCAGGAGAGCGATTGCGTCCAGTTGCACGACTACCTGCAGCGCATCGCCGGCGGAGTCGAGCGCGCCGCGCGGCTGACCAGCCAGCTGCTGCAACTGGCGCGCGCCGAGGCGAGCCACGAACAGGCGGGCATGATGGAGTCGGTCGATCTGGATGCGCTGGCGCGCGATGTGGCCGCACAGTACGTGCCGCGGGCGCTGGCGCGGGAAATCGATTTCGGTTTCGAGGAGGCGGAAGCACCGCTGCGCGTCAGGGGCATTCCGCTGCTGCTGCGCGAGCTGATCGACAACCTGGTCGACAATGCCATCAAGTACACGCCGGTCGGCGGGCAGATCACGGTGCGGCTGCGTGCGTCGCCCGAGCGGGTGCTGGAAGTCGAAGACACCGGAATCGGCATTCCCCCGGAAGATCGCCCGTTCATCTTCGACCGTTTTTACCGGGTGCTCGGTACCGACGCCGAAGGCAGCGGCCTCGGCCTGGCGATCGTGCGCGAAATCGCCGACCTGCACGAGATCGGTATCGAGATACGCGACAACCCGGCCGGGCGCGGCACGCTGATCCGGCTGGCCTTCAAGCCGGAACCCGCGGTCCCTGCGGTTCCGGCGACGACGGCGATGTCGGCGGCGGCGGGCGGTACGGCATGAGGGACGGCGACCGATGTCACTGACCGAGCGCCAGCGTATCCACTGGCAGAAGAATCTGCGCCTCACCGTCCTGTTGCTGGTGATCTGGTGCCTGTTCACCTTCGTCATCCCCTGGTTCGCCCGCGAGCTCAATACGATCGATTTCATCGGTCCGCTGGGTTTTTATCTGACCGCCCAGGGCGCCCTGCTCGTCTATGTACTGATCGTCTGGTTCTACGCGCGCCGCATGAACCGGCTCGATGCGGAGTACGGCGTGCCGGAAGAGAGGGACGGCTGATGGCCGCCGGCAATGCCCTGTTCTATCGCCAGCTGAAGCGTTTCTACGGCTTCTACGCCGGTGGTTTTCTCATCTTCGTGCTGGGGATCGGCGCGCTCGAATACCTCGGTGTGCCGCACCGCTTCCTCGGCTACCTGTTCCTGTTCGCGACCATCCTGTTCTATGCCGGCATCGGCTTCATGTCGAAGACCGCGGATGTCTCCGAGTACTACGTCGCCGGGCGGCGTGTACCGGCGCTGTTCAACGGCATGGCGACCGGCGCGGACTGGATGTCGGCCGCCAGCTTCATCGGCATGGCCGGCACGCTCTACGCCGCCGGCTACGACGGCCTCGCGTTCGTCATGGGCTGGACCGGCGGCTATGTCCTCGTTGCCCTGCTGCTGGCTCCTTACCTGCGCAAGTTCGGCCAATACACGATTCCCGATTTCCTCGGCGCGCGTTACGGTGGCAACATCCCGCGCCTGATCGGCGTGTTTGCGGCCATCCTGTGTTCGTTCACCTACGTGGTGGCGCAGATCTACGGCGTGGGCATCATCACCAGCCGCTTCACCGGCCTGGAATTCACCATCGGTGTTTTCGTCGGGCTCGCCGGCATCCTGGTCTGCTCCTTCCTCGGGGGCATGAAGGCGGTGACGTGGACGCAGGTGGCGCAGTACATCGTGCTGATCGTCGCCTACATGCTGCCGGTCATCTGGCTGTCGGTCAAGCATACCGGCGTGCCGCTGCCGCAAATCAGCGCCTATACGACGGCGCTGCCCAAGGTCACCGCGCTCGAAAAGGAATTCAACGACCCGGCGACCGCGCGGGGGGCGGCGGAAGACGAGGTGCGTCAGGTCTTCCGCGCGCGCGTGGCGGAGATCGATGCCCGCCTGGCCGGGCTGGACGCCGGCGGGTCGGCATTCCTGGCGGAGGAAAAGGAAAGGCTTGTCGCCCGGGCGAATGCCTTGCGCAAGGATCGCAACGCCGGCGTGAAGGCCATCGATGCCGCCGACCGGGCCGTGCGCGAATTTCCGGCGAATCCGGCTGCCGCCCGGCTGGCCTGGCAGCAGGAGCGCAAGGTGGTGGCGGCGCGTGCCGCCCCGGTCAAGGCGCATGCCGAGCCGTTCGCCGCCGAGGATGAAGCGAGTCGCATGAAGACGAAGAAGAATTTCTTTGCGCTGGTTTTCTGCCTGATGATCGGCACGGCCGCACTGCCCCACATCCTGATGCGCTTCTATACCACGCCATCGGTGCAGGAAGCGCGCCGCTCGGTCTTCTGGTCGCTGTTCTTCATCGTGCTGCTCTATCTCACCGCACCGGCGTTGGCCATCCTCGCCAAGTACGAGATCTACGGCACTCTGGTCGGTTCGGCCTTCGCCCAGTTGCCGGGCTGGGTATCGAACTGGGCGGCGGTGGACAAGGCATTGATGTCGATCACCGACCTCAATGGCGACGGTCTCGTCCAGCTCGCCGAGATCACCATCGACGGCGACCTGATCGTGCTGGCGACGCCGGAGATCGCCGGATTGCCCTACATGATCTCGGGACTGGTCGCTGCGGGCGGCCTCGCCGCGGCACTTTCCACCGCCGACGGTTTGCTGCTGACCATCGCCAATGCGCTGTCGCACGACGTGTACTACAAGGTGCTGTCCCCGAATGCGCCGACCACCCGCCGCCTGGTGGTCTCGAAGGGCATGCTGCTGGTGGTGGCGCTGGTTGCTGCCTATGTCACCCTGCTGAAGCCGGGCAATATCCTGTCGCTCGTCGGCGCCGCGTTCTCGCTGGCGGCCGCGGCCTTTTTCCCGGCGCTGGTGTGCGGCATCTTTTGGAAGCGCGCCAATCGTTTCGGCGCCATCCTCGGCATGGGGCTGGGCCTGGGCATCACCATGATCTACATGGTGCGCACCTATCCGTTCTTCGGCATCAACGCGCCGCTGTGGTGGGACATCAACCCGATTTCGGCAGGCATGTTCGGGGTGCTCCTGGGATTCGCCGGCGTGATCGTCGGCAGCCTGCTCACACCGGCGCCCAGCCAGCGCATGCAGGATTTCGTCGACTACGTGCGCTATCCCGACAGCGCCGACGCGGCTTCCCGCACAGAAATCTGATGGCCGGCCCCGATCATTTCCCGTTGCTCGCGATCGGCATCCTGCGTGCGTTCGCCGAGGTGGCGCTGCTGTGTCTGGCCGGCCGGGGCATCCTGGCCTTGCTGGCCGGCGCACGTCGCCAGGACAATCCTGTTTATCGTCTTTTCGTGCTCGTCACCCATCCGGCGCTGCGTCTGGCCCGCGTGCTTGCTCCGCCGCAAATCATCGACCGTCACCTGCCGGTGGTGGCCTTTTTTCTGCTGCTCTGGCTCTGGATCGGTCTTGCCTGGCTGAAAAAACACTATTGCGCAGCCCAGCACCTCGCGTGCTTTTGAAGCCGTGCCGCTGAAAGAAATTTGACGCTCGCCGCCGCTATCACTATAATCCGGCGCTCTTTGTCGCGGCCAGGTAGCTCAGTTGGTAGAGCAGCGGACTGAAAATCCGCGTGTCGACGGTTCGATTCCGCCCCTGGCCACCAAATTCCCGAGGCCCTGCGTGTCCAAGACCTGCAGGGCCTTCGCCTCTGGGAATCCGGATCGGCATACGCGGGCTTCTCCACGGGGAAGCCGTTGAAGCAGCAGGGCGAGCATACTGCGCGAAAGGGAAGACCACATGCACTCGGATTCAGTTCTTCGGTACCTGAAAATGCACGGTCAGCGACTGGACTCCGAAATCGCCTCGGCGACCGGAATCCCCCTGAAAAGCGTGCGTGCCTCCATCGCCGACCTGTCGTCGCGCGGTGAAATTTCCCGCTGCAACGTGATTCGCTACCATGACGGCAAGCCGGTCGAGTCGATCCAGTGCCGTATTTCGGGCTACGTGCCGCCGGCCTCGCCCGGACGCAAGCCAGGTCAGTAGTCAGTCCTGCCGGTCGGGATCAGCAAGCCATGAGCGGGTTGCCCGCGTGCCCGAAGTGCAATTCCGTATTCACCTACGAAGACGGAGCGATGTTCGTCTGCCCGGAATGTGCCCATGAATGGTCTCGCGCGTCCTCGGAGGTCGCCGAGGAGCAGCCGGTAGTGCGTGATGCCGTGGGCAACGTGCTGCAGGATGGCGATACGGTGACCGTCATCAAGGATCTCAAGGTCAAGGGTTCTTCGTCCGTGGTCAAGGTCGGTACGAAAGTGAAGAACATTCGTCTTGTCGAGGGCGATCACGACATCGATTGCCGGATCGATGGCATCGGGTCGATGGGCCTGAAGTCCGAATTCGTCAAAAAAGCATCCTGACGCCCCGTCCTGCCAGCGCCGACTTTTGGAACCGCCGCCTCGGGACGCTATTTCTTTTCGTAGGACGACAGCGATATTCCCGCGTGCGCGAGGTGTTCGCGCAGCAGCTTGATGTCGTTGCGCGAACAGGTGTTGCTGTTGTGCGGATGGTGCAGGAAGAACTCGACGCGGTTGAGCACGATGCGGAAACGGGCGCCATGACCGGTTTCGACGGTGGCGCCGAGATGGTGGAGGAGGGACTCGATCTCGCGCCAGTGAATGTTGGCGCTGGGCGGGTCGGTGAAGATCGCATGCAGCAGGTGGGCGTGCTTGTGGCTCATGGCAGTGCTCGCAAGAGGCGAATGGGGAAATCATACGCCTTGACCGCGGCGGTTGCCTGAGCGCGGCAAATCGTTTCTAATTACGCGCCTTCAAGCCAGATAACTTCAATTACCGTGCAGGTTTACGCGCTCGGCATCAATCACCATACGGCCCCGCTCGACATCCGCGAGCAGCTGGCGTTCGACCCGGCCCGCCTCGGGCAGGCCTTGCACGACCTGCTGCGCGGCCGGCCGGTGCGCGAAGCGGCGATTTTGTCCACCTGCAACCGCTCCGAGGTGTACTGCGCCACCGTGGAACCGGCGGCGGCG
>CAYNCH010000118.1:0-5960 GCA_964395815.1 uncultured Methyloversatilis sp. | reverse complement strand
TTTCCCCGTAGCCGCCCCATCCCGGCTGGTGAACGATAATTTTCGCGTCGTCAGGGCAAGAGCGACCTGATCCCGCGTGCCGTCGATCTGCAGATCGATATTTCCCTGCGGGTTCCAGCGCCGCAGGCGCTTGACCAGCGGTGACAGCATCACCACATCGATGTTGCGCAGCGCAAACTCGAACTGCCCATCGGCATGCCAATGAAAGGAAAATGGCAGCGGCTGACGCACGCGTCCGCGCGTTACCTCGCGCTGCAGTTCTCCTTCCGGGCAGTGCAATTCCTGGGGGCTGAACCTGAAGTGCCGGCAGGATAATTGCAGACCATGGTATTCGACGTCGGCAATCTGTAACCGGTCGATGTGCAGCGTGGCGTGCTCCGCAGAGGGCAGAGCGAATTTCAGGAGGATGCCGCGGGCAGAGAACCCCGGATGATCGATTTCCCCCAGCGCGAACTCGATATCGAGGGCATACGCTGGCAGAGCGAACAGCCAGAGCGAGACCGCGACAAACGCGCTAGCCCGGGAAAACACCCGTGGATAGGTAACGATCGCCACGGTCGCAAATGATGCTGACGATGACGGCATTTTCGACCGTCGCGGCGATGCGCAAGGCGACGACCATCGCGCCGCCCGACGAAATGCCGGCGCAGATGCCTTCCTCGGCAGCCAGCCGCCGCGTCATGTCTTCGGCAGCCGCCTGGGAAACGTATTCGAGACGGTCGATGCGCGAGAAATCGCAGATCTTCGGCAGGTAATCCATCGGCCACTTGCGGATGCCAGGGATCTGGGAACCTTCCTCGGGCTGACAACCGACGATCTGGACCTGCAGATTGACCTCTTTCAGATAGCGCGAACAGCCCATGATGGTACCGGTGGTGCCCATGCTGGAGATGAAATGCGTGATCCGCCCCTCGGTATCCCGCCAGATCTCCGGTCCGGTCCCCATGTAGTGGGCCAACGGATTATCCGGGTTCGAAAACTGGTCGAGCATGATGCCGCGACCGGCCTTGACGAGGCGCTCGGCCTCATCGCGCGCGCCTTCCATGCTGGCCGTTTTGGGCGTCAACACCAGTTCGGCGCCGTAGGCCTTCATCGATTGCCGGCGCTCGACGCTCTGGTTCTCGGGCATGACGAGGATCATCTTGTAACCGCGCATCGCCGCCACCATGGCCAGCGCAATGCCGGTATTGCCCGAGGTGGCCTCGATCAGCGTATCGCCCGGCCTGATATCGCCGCGCTTCTCGGCTTCGAGGATCATCGACAGCGCGGGCCGGTCCTTGACCGAGCCGGCCGGATTGTTGCCCTCCAGCTTGGCGAGGATGACGTTGTTGCGGCCCAGGTTGTCCGCCCCCGGCAAACGTTGCAGACGGACCAGCGGCGTATTGCCGACGAAGTCTTCGAGCGTGCGGGTCTTCATTTTGCGGCCAGGTGCCGGACGTATTGGGCGACGCCTTCGGCGACGCTGTTGAACGGGGCCGCATAGCCGGCCGCACGCAGGGCGGAAATGTCGGCCTGGGTGAAGCTCTGGTACTTGCCTTTCAGCGCTTCGGGAAAATCGATGTACTCGACGATACCCTGGCTCACCATCTCGTCCAGTGCCAGCTCCGGTTTACCCTCCAGCGCACGGCAGGCATTCACGGTGGCGTGGGCGATGTCGTTGAAGGGCTGAGCCCGGCCGGTGCCGAGGTTGAAGATGCCGGATTTGCCGGGATGATCAAGAAAGAACATGTTCACTTTGACCACATCGTCGATGTAGACGAAGTCGCGGCTCTGGCTGCCGTTGGCATAGCCGTCGCAGCCTTCGAACAGCTTCACCTTGCCGTGCTCGCGATACTGGTTGAAATGGTGGAAGGCCACCGAGGCCATGCGGCCCTTGTGCTGCTCGCGCGGACCATAGACGTTGAAATAGCGGAAGCCGACGACTTGCGAGGAAAAGTCGGCGCTGGCGGCACGGCGGCGCACCACCTGGTCGAACAGGAATTTCGAGTAGCCATAGACGTTGAGCGGCCCCTCGTGCGCGCGCGCCTCCTTGAAAATACGGCCGGCGCCATACACCGAAGCGGAGGATGCATAGAGGAACTGCGCCTCGTGGTCAAGGCAGAAGTCCAGCAGCGTCGAGGTGTAGCGAAAGTTGTTCTCCATCATGTAGCGGCCATCGGTCTCCATCGTGTCCGAGCAGGCGCCCTCGTGGAAGATGGCCTCGACGGCACCGTCGAAATGGCCGTGCTGCACCATCTCGATGAACTCGTGCTTGTCGAGATAATCCGCGATCTCACAGTCGACAAGGTTTTTGAACTTGTCGGCCTTGCTCAGGTTATCGACGGCGATGACCTCGGTGATGCCACGCTCGTTGAGCGCCTTGACGATATTCGCGCCGATGAAGCCGCAGGCGCCGGTGACGATGTGATACATGCTCATGCTTTCCTCACTCTCCCAGTTCCTCGATCGAACAGGTGGCCGTGCCCAGTTTGCCGACGACAATGCCGGCTGCGCGATTGGCCCAGCGCATTGCTGCCGCCATGTCGAGCCCGCTGGCCAGCATCACGGCCAGCGTGGCAATGACGGTATCGCCCGCGCCGCTGACATCATAAACCTCGCGGGCCAGCGCGGGCTCGTGGATTGCCGCATCGGCCGAAAACAAGGTCATGCCCTCCTCCGAGCGCGTCAGCAGCAGGGCATCGATATCCAGTTCGCGGCGCAAGCGATCGACGCGTCCGGCCAGATCGGTCTCGTCGCTCCAGCGACCGACAACCTCGCGCAGTTCGGCGCGGTTGGGCGTGATGATGCTGGCACCGGCATAGCGCGCGTAGTCGTCGCCCTTGGGATCGACCAGCACTGGTTTGCCATGCGCACGTGCAATGCGGATCATCTCGGCGATGTGGGTCAGCCCGCCCTTGCCGTAGTCGGAGAGAATCACGACGTTGCAGGCGGCAATGCGCTGCTCGAACTCGGCGAGCTTCGCCTGCAGCACTTCATGGGCTGGCCAGTTCTCGAAATCGATGCGCAACAGCTGCTGCTGGCGGCCGATCACGCGCAGCTTGACGGTGGTGCTGAGCTGCGGGTCTTCGTGCAGGCTGGCATCAATGGCCGACTCGGCGAGCAGTCGTGCCAGCACCTGCCCCCCCTCGTCGGCGCCGCCGACCGACAGCAGGCCGGCACGCGCGCCGAGGGCCGCAATGTTGCGGGCAACATTGGCGGCGCCGCCGGGGCGCTCCTCGCTCTTTTCGACCTTGACGACGGGTACCGGCGCTTCCGGGGAAATGCGGGAGACCTCGCCGAACCAGTAACGGTCGAGCATGACATCGCCGACGACAAGGACATGCGCCTGGCGGGTATCGGGCAACTTCAGGGTCATGGGGAAAACCTAGGGGGTCAGATCGAATTCTTCGGTGCGGCGCGGCGGAAAGGTTTCCCAGCCGCCGCAGGCCGGGCAGCGCCAGTGGAACTGGCGCGCCTTGAAACCGCAATCGTCGCAGCGGTAGCGTGCGACACGGCGCGTGTGATTGTGGATGAGATTTTTCACCAACTCGAGATCGCCGCGCCGCTCGGGCGGAGCCAGCAGCACTTGCGCCTCGATCAGCTTGTCGAGTCCGAGCAGGGTGGGGTTGCGCCGCAACTCGTCGCGCACCAGAACGTAAGCGGCTTCCGGCCCGTGTGCGGCGAGTTCGGCCTGAAAGGCGATGTCGAGCAGATCGAGGGAAGGATGGCGCTCAAGATAACTGCGCAGCAATTCGAGGCCCGCCTGCTCGCGGTCGAGCGATCTGTAGACTTCCATCATCTTGCCGGCGACGAGCGACAGATAGACCGGATTTTGCTGCTCGATGCCCTGCCAGGCTTTCAGCGCCGTCCCGCCGGCGCCGACTTTTGCTTCCAGTTCGCCGCGCATCATCGTTGCGCGCACGCACTTGCGATTGGCCGCCAGCGCAGCATCGATGCGCCGCTGCGCGGCTTCGATCCGGCCATTGACGAGATCGGAAGCAGCCAGTTCGCAATGGAATTCCGCAATCTCCTTCTGCCACAGGTGCTCGGCATGGCCGGGCATCTGTTCGGCGATGGCGATCGCCTTGGACCACTCCTTTTCCTGCTGATAGATCTCGAGCAGGTTGCGCAGGGCCTCTTCATCGCGTTGCGAGCCACGCAGCTTGAGGAAGATCTCCTCGGCACGATCGAGCAAACCTGCCTTGAGATAATCCTGGCCGAGCTCGGCCAGGGCATGCAGCCGCTGTTCCTCGGTCAGTTGCGTCAGCGAGGCATCGCGCTCGATCAGATGCTTGTGCACCCGGATGGCTCGATCCGTCTCGCCGCGGCGGCGAAACAGGCTGCCCAGTGCGAAATGCAATTCGATGGTTTCGGGATCGACACGGGCCGCTTCGAGGAAAGCCTCGATGGCCTTGTCGGGCTGCTCGTTGAGCAGGAAATTCAGGCCGGTGAAATAGGAACGCGGCAAATGCCGCGATTCGCGCATCAACTGGCGGATATCGATGCGCGCGGCCAGCCAGCCAAACACGAAGAAGGCTGGCAGGACCAGCAGCCACCAGAGTTCGATTTCCACGCGGTTCAGTCCGCCTTCCCAACGGGAGGCGTCTCTGGGATTTTCTGCGCTCGGGTCAGCTCGTCCGTCTGTTTGCGCAATTTGCCGATCGCTCTGCGCTGCCTGACCACGCCGGGCAACAAGACCAGGGCACCCAACAGGGTCCCGCAGCCGAAGGCGACAAGAACGACGAGTGCCAGTGGCGCCTGCCAGCTGGCATCGAAAAAGAAACGCAACTCGACGTCGCTGCTGTTCTTGATGGCCAGCCCCAGCAGGATCACGAAAAGGATCCCGCGGAGCAGCCACATCAGCGCATTCATCGCTGTACCGGCACTATTTGACGGTCAGATCGACACGCTCGCGCAACTCCTTGCCAGCCTTGAAATGCGGTACGTATTTGGCTGGCACCTCCACCCGGTCGCCTGTCTTGGGGTTACGACCGACGCGGGGGGGACGATAGTTGAGCGAGAAGCTGCCGAAGCCGCGAATCTCGATGCGGTCACCCTTGGCCAGAGCCTCGGACAATGCATCGAGAATCATCTTCACGGACAGGTCGGCATCCTTGACGACCAGCTGCGGAAAGCGCTCCGCCAGACGAGCGATCAACTCGGACTTGGTCATGGGGAACTTTCCGCAAACGTTTACTGCTGGTTCAGCTTGGCTTTCAGCAGGGCGCCCAGATTGGTGGTGCCCGTCGCGGCAGCAGCCGAATCAGCCGCCAGCTTCTGCATCGCCTCGTTCTGCTCGACCTGATCCTTGGCCTTGATCGAGAGATTGATCGAACGCGACTTGCGGTCGACGTTGATGATCAGGGCCTCGACGCTATCGCTGACACGCAGGTGCTGGCTCAGATCCTCGATACGCTCGCGCGCGAACTCGGAAACACGCAGATAGCCTTCGACATCACCGCCGAGATCGATCACTGCACCCTTGGCATCGACGCTCTTCACCGAACCGTTGACCAGGCTGTTCTTGTCGTGCGTGGCGATAAAGCTGGTGAAGGGATCGCCGTCGAGCTGCTTGACGCCGAGCGAAATACGCTCCTTGTCGACATCGATGGACAGCACTACCGCCTCGACCTCGTCGCCCTTCTTGTAGTTCTGCTTGGCCTCTTCGCCGGTGACCGACCAAGAGAGATCGGACAGGTGCACCAGACCGTCGATGCCGCCGGGGAGACCGATGAAGATGCCGAAGTCGGTGATCGACTTGATGGCGCCGCGGACCTTGTCGCCCTTCTTGTGGTTCATGGCGAACTCGTCCCACGGATTGGCCTGACACTGCTTCATGCCCAGCGAAATGCGGCGACGGTCCTCGTCGATCTCGAGAATCATCACTTCAACCTCGTCGCCCAGCTGGACGACCTTGGACGGGTGAATGTTCTTGTTGGTCCAGTCCATCTCGGAGACGTGCACCAGGCCTTCGATGCCCT
>CAYNCH010000117.1:1097-5995 GCA_964395815.1 uncultured Methyloversatilis sp. | reverse complement strand
CTCAACCCGATCGAGATGGGCCTGCCCTCCCCCGCCGAGGCCGAGCGCCGGCTGGGAGCGGACTCCGGCTACCGCGCCGCCTTCGCCGCCGCCTTTGGCGACGAAGCCGTCACCTTCGAGCGCATCGCCATGGCCATCGCCGCCTTCGAGCGCACGCTGGTCACGCCCGACGCGCCCTACGACCGCTTCGTGCGCGGCGATGCAAACGCGCTGAGCCCGGCGCAGCTGCGCGGCATGGTGTTGACGGCCGTCCAGAATTGACCCACCTGACTGGGTAATTTGCATCTAAAACTGACCCACCTTTGATTGGTTACCCTGCCGGGTTTTGCGGCAGGGAGGACAGAAGGAGTGATCGAAGTGGGCATGTTGGCCAAGATCAGGCGGATGCATTTCCGCGACCACATACCGCTGCGCGAGATTTCGCGGCGCACCGGGCTGGCGAGGAACACCCTGCGGCACTGGCTGAGACAGAAGGACGTTGTCGAGCCACAGTACAAGAAACGGGAAGTGAAGAGTGTCGTTGATCCCTGGGCGGAACAACTGGCGCAATGGCTGAAGACCGACAGCCACCGGCCGAAGCGGGACCGGCGCACGGCGATGGGGATGTTCAAGGCGATACAGGCCAAAGGCTACCCCGGAGGCTATGGGCGGGTCTGCGCCTACATCAAGCGCTGGCGGAAACAGGAAGCCGAGAAACCGGGGCCGGCCTATGTGCCGCTGACCTTTGCGCTGGGCGAGGCGTTCCAGTTCGACTGGAGTACCGAATATGCCTTTGTCGGCGGCCTGCGCCGGAAGCTTGAAGTGGCGCATACCAAGCTGTGCGCCAGCCGGGCCTTCTGGCTGACCGCCTACTTTGGGCAAAGCCACGAAATGCTCTTCGATGCCCACGGCCGAGCCTTTGCCGCTTTCGGGGGCGTGCCGCGACGCGGCATCTACGACAATATGAAGACGGCGGTGGACAAGGTCGGGCGTGGCAAGGAGCGCGACATCAACCCGCGCTTTTACGCCATGTGCGGGCACTACCTGTTCGACCCGGAATTCTGCAACGTCGCCTCGGGCTGGGAGAAAGGCCGCGTCGAGAAGAACGTCCAGGATCGCCGGCGACAGATCTGGCACCAGGCCAGCGAGCGTCGCTGGCGCGATCTTGACGAACTCAACGACTGGCTCGGCGAGCAGTGCCGGCAAGCCTGGACGGACACTGCCAATCCGGAATGGCCGGCGCTGACCATCGCCGAGTTGCTGCAAGACGAACTGATGCAGATGCTGCCGGCTCCGCAGCCGTTCGACGGCTACGTCGAGAAACCGGTGCGGGTGACCAGCACGGCGCTGATCCACTTCCAGCGCAACCGCTACAGCGTGCCGGCCGAACATGCCCATGCCGTTCTGAGCCTGCGCATCTACCCGGCGGAACTACGGCTGGTGACCGACGGCAAGGAAGTCGCCCGCCATGTGCGCAGCTTCGAGCGTGACCAGACCTTCTACGACTTCACCCACTACATCGGCATCATCGATAGGAAGCCGGGGGCGCTCAGGAACGGCGCCCCGTTTGCCGAGATGCCGGAGCCGCTGCTGCGATTGCAACGCATCCTGCTCAAGCAGAGCGGCGGCGATCGCGTCATGGCCGATGTGCTCGGCGCCATCCCGAAGCATGGCCTCGAAGCGGTGCTGGTGGCGGTTGAGTTGGCCTTGGAGTCCGGCCGCCCCAGTGGCGAGCACGTCATGAACGTGCTGGCGCGGCTGAAAGCAGGCATTCCTGCCCCTACCAAGATCGAGACGGCGCTCAAGGTGGCCGAAGAACCGAAACCGGATGTAAATCGCTACGATCAACTGCGCCAGGAGACGAGCCATGTCGATTGAACTCATCGGTCGCCTCAAGGCCCTGAAGCTGCATGGCATGGCGCAGTGCTGGCCGGAGTTGGTTGCCAAGGCACGCCACAGCGACCTGGATCCCGAGCAGTGGATGTCGGAACTTCTGGCGGCCGAGACCGCCGAGCGGGAGGTGCGTTCGATTGCCTATCAGATGACGGCTGCCCGATTTCCGGCGCACCGCGATCTACCCGGCTTCGACTTCGCCCAAGCGAAGGTGGATGAGGTACTGGTGCGCCGACTCCACGGCGGCGACTTCATCGATGCTGCCCACAACGTGGTGTTCATCGGTGGGCCGGGCACCGGCAAGACGCACCTGGCGACCGCCATCGGCGTCGAGGCTGTCCGGCATCTGGGCAAGCGCGTGCGCTTCTTCTCGACGGTGGAACTGGTCAATGCACTGGAGCAGGAGAAGGCCAACGGCAAGCCCGGGCAATTGGCCTACCGGCTGCTCTATGTCGATCTGGTGATCCTCGACGAGCTCGGCTATCTGCCCTTCAGCCAGGCCGGGGGCGCCTTGTTGTTCCACCTGCTGTCGAAGCTCTACGAGCACACCAGCGTGATGATCACGACCAATCTGACCTTCGCCGAGTGGGGTAGCGTCTTCGGCGATGCCAAGATGACCACCGCCATGCTCGACCGCCTAACCCATCATTGCCACATCGTCGAGACCGGCAACGAGTCCTGGCGCTTCAAGACGAGTACGGCCCGGCTGCAGCCGGGCCGTACTCGAAACCCCAAACCAAAAGGAGATCAACCACCAGAAACAACATCTCTACCCATACCCGCGTAGCTATACTGCGCGCACTTAACCGTGGGTCAGTTCCAGATGAAAACCCCGGGTCAGTTCGGCGTGGAAATCAACACCCGGTCGGCTTGTCGGTGCCCAGCGGGTAGCCCAGGTGGTGGCTAAGTTCGGCACCCAGGGCGCGTTCGATCAGGGCTTTCTTGAAGGCCATCGACGCAGCATTGATCGCTTCCGCCGTAATCGGCCCACTGACCATCTGATCAAGCACTTCTTTCAGAATCGACGGCAGTTCGACCGCCGCCTTCTTCTTGCTGCTCTTGCTCGGCATACATGCTCCTTTTGCTCATGTTATGCCTCACACACAAAATTTCGGACAGGCTCTATTTCGCCATCTGTTTTTCTCGGCGTTCCTCAAGTTCCTTGCAGTCGATACACATCGTCGCAGTCGGACGAGCTTCTAGGCGCTTCAGACCGATTTCTACACCACAACTCTCGCAATAGCCATATTCGCCGTTTTCGATCAGAGCCAGGGAATCATCGATTTTCTTGATCAGTTTGCGCTCGCGATCACGGTTGCGCAATTCAAGTGCAATGTCGGATTCCTGGCTGGCCCGGTCATTCGGATCGGCGAATACGGTGGCCTCATCCTGCATGGTGTGAACCGTGCGCTCGATATCACCTGCAAGCTCCTGTTTGAGTGCTTCAAGGATTTGCCGAAAGTGCGCCAATTGCTTGGCGCTCATGTACTCCTCCCCCTTCTTCGGAGTGTAGGGAGGAAAATGCTTGTGTAGAAAGTCGTCAGCCATTCTCTCTTGTCCGCCCAGCGAAAAAAAGCGTTTATAAACGAAACCCCCTGCCCTCGCAAGTTTTTGCAGAAGTGCAATTGACCAGGATATGGGGCGTCAGTAGAATGCGGCCACCTCGGGGCGTAGCGCAGCCCGGTAGCGCGCTTGCTTTGGGAGCAAGATGTCGGGGGTTCGAATCCCTCCGCCCCGACCAGAGGCCTGCAATTTCGATTAGCTTTCATCTCCGGCCGCCCGTAGCTCAACCGGATAGAGCACCGGCCTTCTAAGCCGGGGGTTGTGAGTTCGAGTCTCGCCGGGCGGGCCATTCCCTAGCTCCCGGGCCTGCTTGCGGGATGTCCCTGTGATGGAGATGAGCACATGTCAGATATCGTCCTTACCGAGATACATGGCCGGGTTGGCCTGATCCGCCTTAATCGTCCCGAAGTACTCAATGCCCTCAACAACGAGCTTGCCGAAGGCATTGCCCGGGCTGTCGACACTTTCGAGGCGGACGAAACCATCGGCTGCATCGTCATCACCGGCAGCGAGAAGACATTTGCTGCAGGGGCCGATATCGGCTACATGAAAGATTTCGGCTACATGGACACCTACAAGCCCGACTTTCTTGCGAATCGTTGGGATCGCGTGCGCACGGCACGCAAGCCTGTAATTGCAGCCGTGGCGGGTTATGCGTTAGGTGGCGGTTGCGAGCTGGCGATGATGTGCGACATGATTTACGCGGCTGAAAATGCCCGGTTCGGTCAGCCGGAGGTCAAGCTCGGGACCTTGCCGGGCCTTGGCGGATCACAGCGACTGCCGCGGGCAGTGGGCAAGGCCAAGGCGATGGATCTGTGTCTGACCGGACGCATGATGGATGTTCAAGAAGCGGAGCGCAGTGGTTTGGTTGCGCGCATTTTTCCTGTCGATAAGCTTCTGGAGGAAACCTTGGGAGCCGCGCAGGTGATTGCTGCCTATTCCCTGCCAGCTGTCATGATGGTCAAGGAGGCAGTTAATCGCGCCTACGAGTCCTCACTGACAGAGGGACTGCTGTTCGAGCGGCGTACCTTTCATGCATCGTTTGCACTCGATGACCAGAAGGAAGGCATGGCGGCCTTCGCTGAGAAACGCAAGCCGCAGTACAAGCACCGCTAGAGAAAGTAGTGCTAGAATTCGCGCCCTCCATACTGCAAGCCGTATCGCGGTATGCGTCTAAGGTTTTCGGTGGTGGCTGTAGCTCAGTTGGTAGAGTCCCGGATTGTGATTCCGGTTGTCGTGGGTTCGAGTCCCATCAGCCACCCCATACACACAATTAATTTCTTCAGTATTCTCTTTGTTATGCAGGCAGGCAATTTCAAACGTGACATGAGTTGCTCAAAAATATATTATCAATGGGAATATTTTTTATCTTCACCTGTCTGCAGTTTTGATCATTCAGGAAATTTATCATGAACCACAATTTATTTAATAGCCTGTGTGAGCTCTCAATTCCGCAAGGAAAA
>CAYNCH010000117.1:0-1087 GCA_964395815.1 uncultured Methyloversatilis sp. | reverse complement strand
CAACTCGGTTTGCCGCATCTGATTAAGTCATTGGCATGAACACCCTACCCAGTGCAGCAGAGCCTCGTGGCAAGCGGTCATCAAGATCGAGATAATCCAGGCCTACTCACCGAAAGCATAGGGACACTCGGGACGGAACGGGCGTTTGGTACCCTTAGGGGGCCGTCTCGCCATCTTCCATGGCTTGTGCCGGTTGGCCTTCTGCACAGAAGGGAAGCCAATCATAGCCGAGTTGCAGCAGGCCTCCTGAATCGTCCGCCAGACGGCGGAATTGGACGAAAACCGGCGATGGGCTACTCCGCTTCGCGCCCTCTGCCAAAAAAAGGCAGCTTAAAGCTTAATCGAATACGCCAAAAGCTCTCGGAAGCCCTTTTCATTGGGCTTTCAAATGGGTTAAACGAAAAAGCCCCTCCCGAAATGTAATCAGACCTTCAACCATTTTTGGGAGAGGCTTGCGCCTAGCGTCTTTTTTCTTGAAAACCGACTCAGGCTGCCGGGGTTTCGCCGCCTTCGGCCAATAGCGCCTTCATTGACAGGCGAACACGGCCCTTGTCATCAGTTTCGATGACCTTGACGCGGACAACCTGGCCTTCCTTGAGCTTGTCGGACACGGCATTGACGCGCTCGTTGGCAATCTGCGAGATATGCAGCAGGCCATCCTTGCCCGGCAGAATCTGGACGATCGCTCCGAAGTCAAGCAGACGAAGAACCGTACCCTCGTAAACCTTGCCCACCTCGACTTCAGCGGTAATGTCCTCAATACGCTTCTTGGCTACCTGGGCGGCATCGGAGTTGACAGAGGCAATTGTCACTGTACCGTCGTCTTCGATATCGATCGAGCAACCGGTTTCCTCGGTCAGTGCACGGATGGTGGCACCACCCTTGCCGATCACGTCCCTGATCTTCTCGGGGTTGATCTTTATGGTGATCATGCGTGGAGCGAAGTTCGACACTTCCTCGCGATGACCGGACACGGCTCCTTCCATGATGCCAAGAATGTGCTGGCGTGCTTCCTTGGCCTGAGCCAGTGCAACCTGCATGATCTCCTTGGTGATCCCCTGGATCTTGATGTCCATCTGCAGCGCGG
>CAYNCH010000116.1:0-6006 GCA_964395815.1 uncultured Methyloversatilis sp. | reverse complement strand
GGTAGTCAGGAAGTGCCGGCATTCCAGGTGTCGTGCCGGCAGTACCGCAGGTCAGCTTTGCGGTGACGCACAAGAGCGGTCTGATGGTCGGTGCCCGGACATTTCCGGGCAACCCCTATGATGGTCATGTGCTGAGCGCCCAACTGGAGCAGACGACCATTCTGCTGGAGGACACCGGCAAGAAACCAAAGGAAGCGGTGGTCGATCTGGGCTACCGGGGTGTGGATGACGATAACCCTGGCGTCAAGATCATCCATCGCGGCAAGTACCGGTCGCTGACGAAACAGCAAAGAAGGTGGCTCAAACGCAGACAGGCGATTGAACCGGCCATCGGCCACCTCAAGAGCGACAACCGGCTGGATCGGTGCCACCTCAAAGGACAGATTGGTGACGCGCTGCACGCCGTGTTGTGTGCAGCGGGCTACAACATCCGCTGGTTGATGCGGGCAATGGCCCGTCTGGGCCTCAAGGCCCTTTTATTGCGCCCCAATTTCATGAGGCTGTTGGCAGCATGGCTGCGAGAAATGCCTCTCGAAAAATACTATCCGGCTACCACCACCCTGCCAGGATTCAGATTGGGGTGCGTTAAATGAATTTTGCAGGTACGACTACAAACATCCGCGATTCCTTGCTAGTCTTGCTGCAGTTGAGTTGTCGGGAACGTCGATTACAAAGCGATTCCCGAGCTGAAGGGGGTCAATCTCGACCGCTACCGTGGCAAAGGTAGAGAGGAAGTCAGGGTGACGGTGGTGAAGTGATGTCAAAGGAAGGCGGGGCTGCAATGCCCCGCTTTCTTCAGGCTGCCAGCTTGAGTGGGCGAATCTTTGCGACTTCGCGCTTGAGATTTTTCTCAGCCTGCCACAGATCGTAGTTGGCCTGCATGTGCAGCCACATTTCTGGGCTGGTACCCAAGGCAGTCGCCAAGCGCACAGCCATATCTGCGCTGACACCGGCTTTGCCATTCAGTACCCGCGACAGCATGACACGAGTGACCCCAATACGCTCGGCGAAATCTGTCACCGTCATCTCGGAGTCGGTAAACACACCGTCCTTGAGGACTTCGCCCGGGTGTGGCGGGTTGTGCATTCTGCTCATCTCATCATCCTCAATGGTAGTCCTGATAATCGACAAGGATCGCATCTTCCCCTTCGAACTTGAAGGTCATGCGCCAGTTGCCATTCACTGTTATCGACCAGTGCCCTTTGAGATCGCCGGACAAGGAATGCAGCTTCCAGCCGGGCAAGCCCATTTCTTTCGGAGCCTTGGCCGTATCAAGGGCACCTAGCTGGAGCCGGAGTCTTTTGGCATGGGCAGGCTGAATGCCTGCTTTACTGCCGGTCTTGAAGAACTCTTCCAGCCCTTTATGCAGGAACGACTTGATCATAGTCTATAGCGTATATCGTATATTTACAGTTGTCAATTAGAATGCCTTGTTCCTCAACTTGATTACCTGCCCAGATGACTTGGCCTTTCCTGCCTCAAGCAGTGCACTGGTCGCTGTCGCCATAGCCTGACGTATCGGATCAATGTTGAGGTGAGCATAAATCGCGGTTGCTGTTTGGCTGCGATGACCAAGGGTCTTGCCAATCATCAGTATGCGCCCTCGCCCCCCCTCACGGTATGGGCTATACAGGCCTCGGCAATTTCGTGGTCATGGTCGTTAACGTTACAGTAAGCCCAAAAGCCTACTGTCACCTCGCACCTGAACCAAGCATGTCTCCGGCGGCATACAGTGGATAGTCATGTATCCTTATGTTTACTTGACTTTCCTTATTGTCTTGTCCAGAATCAGCGCATGCAACCAATTGCCGCTCAAAGCCATCTGCGTTATCCGCTGACCCGACTGCTCGCCAATGGCGGTGCAGTCCGGGTATTGCGTTCGCTGTGCCTGTTTGGCGGACCGCTCAGCGTCTCGCAACTGGCGCAGGAGACCAGCATGACACCACAGGGCGTCCGTCTGGCCCTCAATGCGCTGGTCGGACAGCAGGTCATTTCCGTGCTGGGGCAAGGACGGGCTACCCTGTACGAGTTGGACATCCGGCACCCGCTGGCCCTGTCCTTGAAGACCCTGTTCGCGGATGAGCAGTCCCAATGGGAGAATCTGATGCGCGATCTGCGCGCAACCGTCGGCAAACTCAAGGATGTCGAGGCCGCTTGGTATTACGGCAGTGTTGCACGCGGTGAAGACCTGCCGAACAGCGACATGGATATTGCCATCGTGGTTACGGTTGATCCGGAAGCCGCGACGGATGCCTTGCGCGAAGCCCTGCGTGAAATCGAGCGCACCTATGCCGTCACTTGCTCGGTCATTGGTGTCGCTCTTGCCGACGTGAGGGAGATGGCCCAAGGCAATGCCTGGTGGCAGGAGATGGCGCGAGACGCCAAGGTACTCAAGGGCATGCTGCCTGATCGGCTGGTGCAGCGTCAAAGAAAAGCGGCATGACGCGTAACAGTCCTCGCCGCAAGGTCGGCACCGATTTCTGGGCGGGCCGGCTCAGGCAAGGCCGAGATTTCCTCGAGGCTGCGCGCCAAGCGCTGGAGCTGGCCGACCCCGGTCAAAACGCCAATCCGATCGTCAGCCAGATCGTGCTGTCAGCGATCGCCTATGCCGACTGCCTGACGGCACGGCGTGCCGGGGTCGTCAATACACAAGATCATGGGGCTGCGCCAAAGCTCTTGCGGGATGTACTGCGCCAACAGTTGCCCGATGCGCAGGAGCGCCGGTTCCGGCGAATCCTGGCCAGAAAAGACGAATCTCAATATGGCGCAAAGCCGGAGTTGCTGAGCCATGCCCGCGCCCTTTTCACCGATCTTGAAGATTTCGCCCAATGGGTAGAGGATGGCGTCGGTGCATTGCCGGAATAGGCAATACTCGTATACGCTTCTTCGTGGTCATGGTTTGCCCTCCCAAGGGGTTCAAGGTCGATCTTGCTAATCAACCTCTTACCATGACCACTCGCCTGCTTCCTACTGCAGACGCTTTTGCACACAAGTCAGCACACTACCGCATCATCCTCCAAACATATTAGGATGGGAAAGTCGAAGCGTCGCATAAAGGGGGAAGCATGCGATTCGCAAGCTCATATGTACGCACGGTGCATTTTGTTGCCATTCTGCTGGCGTCACTATCATCACAGGTCTGCGGACAAGGCGAGGATAACGCCAGCATCTCCCCTCCCGATCGAGTCAGTCAGCCGAAACCCGATTTCCCTGTAACCGGCACGGATTCGCCACCTCCCGAGTTTCGGCTGCCATCAGCCTCTGCTCTGGTACCCGGCGGCAAAAAGCTTGCATCCGGTTTGCTCATCAACGTAGTCCGTTTTGAAATTGTCGGTGCCACCGCGTTTGCACCGCACATCCTCGACGAACAGGCCGCCCCATTCCTCAATCGTCCGATCGGCAGCGAGGAGTTGGAGGCGCTGCGGCTGGGTCTGACACGCCTTTATATCGATGCCGGCTACCTCAATTCGGGTGCGATCATTCCTGACCAGGAAGTACGCGAAGGCGTCGTCGTCATCCGTATTATCGAAGGAACGCTGAACGAAATCGTCGTCAGCGGGGAACATCGCTTCGACGCTTCATTCGTGCGCGAACGGCTGCTGCGCGGTGCTGGACGGCCGTTGCATGTCGGCACACTGCAGGAAAGCATGCAACTCATGTTGCAAAACCCCCAGATCGTGCGCATGAACGCAGAACTGGCGGCGGGCGGGCGTCTTGGAGAAAGCGTGCTGCGCGTAGCGGTAACCGAAGCGCCGCGCCATACCTTGGGTGTTTCCCTCGCCAACAACCGCTCGCCCGGCGTAGGTGGCGTACGCACCGAATTGCTCGGCTCCCTGCGCAACGTTCTTGGCCGTGGAGAAACATGGTCGTTAAGGTTCGGCACAAGCCGCGGGCTCGATGACCAAACGCTGGATTTCGCCATTCCCGTTACGCCGGCGGACACACAGCTCTCATTCCGGTACGACAAAAACAGCGCCGCGATGATCGAAGCGCCATTCGATGCGCTGGACATCGATAGCCAATCCAGGACGGTGGAGTTCGGATTGCGTCATCCCTGGCGACACACCTTGCGTGACAGCCTGACCATTGGCGCCATGATTTCGCTGCGGGAAAGCCTGACCCGCCTGGGCGGCGACCCCTTCTCGTTCGCTGTCGGCGTCCACGACGGACGCAGCAAAGTGACTGCATTGCGTCTGACTGCGGAATGGCTGGATCGCGGTAGCGATCATGTATTTTCGGCCCGAGGAGTACTCAGTCGGGGTTTCGACGCCTTCAACGCGACCGTCAATCGCGACGGTACGCCGGATACACGCTTCACCAGCGCATTGCTGCAAGCGCAATGGGTGCGACGACTGAGTACCTCGGGTACCCAACTGGTCCTTCGCGCCGACGCCCAGACGTCCGATACAGCCCTGCTGCCGCTGGAAAAGTTCGCCATCGGCGGAATCGACTCGGTGCGCGGCTTCCGCGAGAACCGGCTCATTCGCGACCGCGGCTGGACCGGCGGAGCAGAAATCCGCTTTCCGGTCGGCCGTCTCGCACTGCCGGGAATTTCAACCCAGCCGGAGGACGGCAGACTATCCTTGGTTCTGTTCGCCGACATCGGCCAGGCGTGGGATCGGGGCGGGGACAAGGAGCGGATCTGGGGATTCGGGCCGGGCCTCCGCTGGGATATCGCAGCGGACAGCCAGGCCCAGTTGTACTGGGCCGGCAAGCGGAAGAATATCGAAAATGCGGGGGATGACCTGCAGGATCGTGGCATTCATTTTCGGCTGGTCATGCGAAAGCATTTCTGAAACGGGAGAATTCAATGCGCTGCAGACGACTTCCCGGATGGCTCGACTTCATGACGCTGGCCGCACTGCTCGCCAGTGCTCCGCCAGTACCGGCGGAGGTGACGCTGGATGGAACGCTCGGACCATCCGGCGCACTGGCCGGGCCGAATCATGCCGTGACCGCCGATCTCGGACGCCAGGTCGGCGGCAACCTGTTCCACTCCTTTGCCGTCTTCAATCTGACGGCGAGCGAAACCGCCACCTTCTCCGGACCAAGCTCGGTGGCCAACGTCATCAGCCGGGTTACGGGCGGAACCCTGTCCAGCATCGACGGCAGGATAGCCTCGACCATTCCCGGTGCGAACTTCTATTTCCTCAACCCGGCGGGGATTCTCTTCGGGCCGAACGCTGTACTGGATATCAGCGGTTCGGTGCATTTCGGCGCGACCGATCATCTTGGGTTTGCCGACGGCGCAGTATTCAATGCCGCCGTCCCTGCAACCAACTCGTTCTCGGCTGCCGCGCCGGAGGCTTTCGGCTTTCTTGCCCTGGGTTTTCTCGGCACTGGCGGCACACTTCGACTTGAAGGAAGCAAATTGTGGGCTGGCCTGAACCAATCGCTGAATTTCACCGCTGGCGATATCACACTGCACAACGCCGGCATCGGCGCATTCAGCGGTGGCCGCATCGGACTGAGTGCGTTAAGAAGTATCCAACTGGTCAATAGTCAAGTGTGGACCTTCGGCATGCTCGACACGCCGCCTGGCCGGATCAGAATCGACGGCGGACAGATCGTACTCGACAACTCCTTGCTGGGCTCATACAACTATTCGAGCGTACGAGCCAGCGATGTGGAGTTGCGGGGAGAGTCGATCGAACTGGCCAGGGGCAGCACAATAAAAAGCTACACTGAAGCCGCCGGCAGAGGGGCCAACCTCTCCATTCACACAGGTAGTTTTCTGGCACACGGCATGAGTGCAGAAGGCTATGGAAATCGAATTTTTTCGCAAACGACCGGCAGCGGAGATGCCGGGAATATTACCGCCAGTACGCGCTCGATCCACCTGCTGGATGGTGCCCAGATCGGCAGCGATACCTGGAACACATTCGGAGGCGGGGCCAGCGGATATATCGATCTTTACGCGCAAGACAACATCCTGATCAGCGGAGTCGATGGTGGTGGTTATTCCAGCGCGGTTTTCGCAGAAAGCCTGGGCACCGGGACCGCAGG
>CAYNCH010000115.1:0-6025 GCA_964395815.1 uncultured Methyloversatilis sp. | reverse complement strand
CCGATGACGAAGGCACGGTCGATCTTGAGCGTATCGACCGGCAGCAGCTTGAGATAGGCGAGCGACGAATAGCCGGTGCCGAAATCGTCGATCGCCAGCTGCACGCCCAGCTGGTCGAGCTGTTCGAGCACGGCGAGCGCATCGTCGCTATTCATGATCACCGATTCGGTGATCTCGAGCTCCAGTGCGGCGGGGGCAAGCCCGGTGTCGGCCAGCGCACGGCGCACGGTCGCGACGATGTCGCCGCGCTCGATCTGCTTGACCGAGAGGTTGACCGCAATCCGCGGCACGTCGATGCCGGCAGCCCGCCAGGCCACCATCTGCCGGCAGGCGGCGCGCAAGGCCCACTCGCCAAGCTCAACGATGAAGCCGGTTTCTTCCGCCAGCGGAATGAATCGCACCGGGGAAACATCGCCCAGCTCGGCATTGTGCCAGCGCAGCAGCGCTTCGCAGCCGGTCGGACAGCCCGCGATATCCACCTTGATCTGATAGTGCAGCGCCAGCTCATCCTGCTCGATGGCGTGGCGCAGCAGGGATTCGAGATGGATGCGTTCCTGGGCGTAGGTGGTCAGTTCGGGCGTGTAGTAATGGCTGCGCCCGCGACCGTGGGCCTTGGCCTGATACATCGCGGTATCGGCGTTGCGCACCAGTGTATCGACATCGGCGCCATCGCCCGGATAGAGGCAGATGCCGATGCTGGCCGCGATGAACAGTTCGTGCTCGACGATGTAAAAAGGCTGCGAAAGCAGATCGATCAGTTTGTCGGCGACGATCCCCGCCTCGCGCGGTTCGCGAATCTCGTCGAGGATGCAGACGAACTCGTCTCCTCCCAGTCGTGCCATCGAATCACCCGCGCGCAGGTGTTGCTTCATGCGGTGTGCCGCTTCCTTCAGCAATACGTCGCCGACACCGTGGCCGAGGGTGTCGTTCACTTCCTTGAAGCGGTCGAGGTCGATGAACAGCAGGGCGAACTGCCGCTCGCGGCGCGCCGCCACGGCGATGCTTTTTCTGAGCTGCTCGGCGAACATCAGCCGATTCGGCAAACCGGTGAGCGGATCGTGATGGGCGAGGTGATCGAGCATTTCCTCGGCGTTGCGGCGCTCGGCCACCTCGGCTTCAAGCGCCGCGGTACGCTCCTGCACGCGACGATCGAGTTCGCGGTTGGCCGTCTCGAGCGCGGCACTCTGCTCCCGCAGGATGCCCTGCGCCCGGCGCACCACCAGAAACTGCAGCATGAACAGAACCGCCAGCACGGCAATGATGATCAACGTGATGCTCACCAGCGTGGCATCGATGTCGCGCACGATTTTCGTCACGTCGCGATACAGTTCGAGCACGCCTTCGACCCGGCCATCGGTGGCGATCACGGGTACGTAGCTGAACACGACATCGAGATCGCTGCGTGCGCCCTCGAAGCTGTCGAAACTGTCGCGATGCACCAGCTCGCTCGCCGACACGCCGGACAGTGCACGCCGGAATCCCGGGTTATTCGCCCGGTTCTCGCCGATCTGCAGCGGGTCCGTGGAAAAAATCGTCACGCCGTCGCGGTTGTAAAGCTTCACCTTGATCACGGCGGTGTCTTTCATCAACGCGACGATCGCCGCATGCAGGCTGACATTCTCGTCGGCGGCACGCAAGGCCGCCGTATCGCGCAGGTAGGACAGCGCGACGAAATCGTCGAAACGCTGCCAGAGGGAATTGCGAAACACCTGCGTCATCGCGATGTTGTGCTCTTCCGTATCGGCGACCATTTGCCGCAGGGCGTGATCGCGAAAATAGCTGCCCAGAACGCCGCCGGCCAGTGCGATGAGAATGAAGGACAGCGTCGAGAAGTAGCGGGTCAGGTTGAAGGCGGGCATTGCGCCGTCCGGCCAGCGCCGACTTTTGTTACGCGCCGGCGAACACGGCCTCGGCGGCAGCGACGGTCGCCGCGATGTCGGCGTCCGAATGTGCGGCGGAGACAAAGCCGGCTTCGAAGGCCGAAGGTGCCAGATAGACCCCCTTCTCCAACATGGCGTGGAAAAAGCGGTTGAAGGCTTCCTTGTCGGCCGCCATCACTTCGGCGTAGGAGGTCGGGCAGGCGGCGGAGAAATACACACCGAACATGCCGCCGACCGACTGAGCGCTGAAGGCGATACCGTGTTTTTTCGCGACGGCGGCCAGGCCGTCGACGAGAGACTTCGTCTTCGCCGTCAGCGCCTCGTAGAAGCCGGGCGCGGCGATCTTCTTCAGCGTGACGAGGCCGGCGGCCACCGACAGCGGGTTGCCCGACAGCGTGCCGGCCTGATAGACCGGGCCGAGCGGGGCGATCTTTTCCATGATGTCGCGACGCCCGCCGAAGGCGCCCAGCGGCATGCCGCCGCCGACCACCTTGCCGAAGGTCGACAGGTCGGGCGTGATGCCGAACAGCCCCTGCGCCGAGCCGGGGCCGACGCGGAAACCGGTCATCACCTCGTCGAAGATCAGCACCGCGCCGTATTTTGTACACAGCTCACGCATCGCCTTGAGGAACTCGGGCTTCGGCGCGATCAGGTTCATGTTGCCCGCCACCGGCTCGACGATCACGCAGGCGATCTGGTCGCCGTGAGTCGCGAAGGCGTTGGCGAGTTGCCCGGCATCGTTGTAATCGAGTACCAGCGTGTGCTTGGCGAGATCGGCCGGCACGCCGGACGACGAGGGGTTGCCGAAGGTGAGCATGCCCGAGCCGGCCTTGACCAGCAGGCTGTCGGCATGGCCGTGGTAGCAGCCTTCGAACTTCACCAGCATGTCTCGACCGGTAAAGCCGCGGGCGAGGCGAATCGCGCTCATCGTCGCCTCGGTGCCGGAGGAGACCAGGCGCACCATTTCCATGCTCGGCACGCGCTGCGTCAGCAACTCGGCCAGTTCGATTTCAGCCTCGGTCGGGGCGCCGAAAGTGAGGCCGCGGGCAGCAGTGTCCTGCACCGCCTTGATGGTGTCGGGTTCGGCATGGCCGAGGATCAGCGGCCCCCAGGAACCGACGTAGTCGATGTAGCGCTTGCCGTCCGCATCCCAGACGTACGCTCCTTCGCCGCGCGTGAAGAAACGCGGCGCGCCGCCTACCGAGCGGAAGGCGCGCACCGGCGAATTCACGCCGCCGGGAATGGTGTGCTGGGCACGGGCGAACAGGTCTTCGTTGCGGGTCATGGCAGTTCCTGAAATAAAAGTCGGCGCCGGCGGGACGGCACAGGGTCTAGGGATGCGGCTGTTTGAACAGGAGCCTGAACTTCTCGGCCTGCTTGCGGATGTCCATCGCGTCGAACAGGTCCGAAAGCACGGCCAGCATGTCGGCACCGGCGGCCAGTACCTGCGGTGCGTTTTTCACGGTGATGCCACCGATCGCGGCCACCGGCACACTGAAACGGCGCTTCGCCTCGACCAGGGTTTCGAGCGAGACGCGCGTCGCCAGCGGCTTGCTGGCCGAGGCGAACACGCTGCCGATGCCGATGTAGTCGGCGCCGGCATCCACTGCGACTTCGGCGCGGGCCAAGTCGTCATAGCACGACACACCGAGGATACGATGCGGGCCGAGGGCGTCGCGTGCCGTCTGCAGGCTGCCGCCGGGGATGTCGTCGCGCCCGAGGTGGGCACCGTCGGCGCCGATCTCGACGGCCAGCCAGACGTCGTCATTGACGATCAGCTTCGCCCCGTAGGCGCGGCACAGCCGCAGCAACTCGGCCGCCTGGGCGCGCCGCAAGGGTTTCGGCGCGATCTTGTTGCGGTACTGTACCCATTTGACACCGCCCTTCAGCGCGCTCTCCACCAGTGCGGAAAGACGTGGCAGCAGGTTGTCGTCGGGGGTCAGCGCGTAGAGGCCGGCGAGGGGCAAATTGATTGCCGGCGCATCAAACGACGAGGGCATCGGTCACCTCCACCGGTCCGGAATGCGGATTCGCGGTATGCCACAGACGCTGCGGCACATACTGGCCCATGCCCGGCCGGTAACCGGCAGCCAGGCTGTGCCAAGTGTAATGCTGGGCGGAACGGACCGCCTCGGGCAAGGACTGGCCCCAAGCCAAGGCGGCGGCAATCGCCGACGCGAGCGTGCAGCCCGAGCCGTGATAGCTGCCGGGCAAGCGCTCCCAGTCGTCCTGACGGACCGGGCCGTGCGAACCGTAGAGCGTATTGACGACGCGCGCCCCGTGTTCGTGCGTACCGGTCACCAGTACGTGTGCGCAGCCGGCGCCGATCAGGCGGCGCGCACATTCGGGCAGGTCGGCGGTGGCGGCACCAAGCTCCTGGGCGAGACGACGGGCTTCGAGGCTGTTCGGCGTCAATACGTCGGTCTGCGGCAGCAGCAGTTCGATCATCGCATCGACCGCATCCTCGTCGGCGAAGGCATCGCCGCGCCCCGAGGCCAGCACCGGGTCGAACACCACCGGCACGTCAGGATAGTCGGACAGCACTTCGGCAACCGCAGCGATCACCTCGACACTGCCGAGCATGCCGAGCTTGAAGGCAGCCACCGGCATGTCCTCGAGCAGCGTGCGCGCCTGGTCGGTAACCCAGCCGTTGTCGAGCGGCAGCAGGTCCTCGACGCCCACCGTATCCTGCACCGTGAGCGCGGTAACCACGGTCAGCGGCTGGCAGCCGTGTGCGGCGAGCGTCAACAGATCAGCCTGCAGGCCTGCGCCGCAGGTCGGATCGGACGCCGCGAAGGTCATGACAATGGGGGGCGGCAGGCGGGGTGAGACGCTGGACGGAACGCTGGGCATGGCGGGAATAATGCGGCAAAACGCTTGCGGTATGATGGCTGCGATTCTAACCGAAAGCCCACACGCCCCATCGCGCCCACGGTGTCCATGACCGATACACGCCCCGCTCCGGCAGACCTTCCACCCGGCCTCAAAGTGATGGTGATCGACGATTCGAACACCATCCGCAAGAGCGCCGAGATGTACCTCGCGGAGGCGGGCTGCGCGGTCTTGCTGGCCGAGGATGGCTTTGACGCGCTGGCCGGCATCGCCGATCACGCGCCCGACGTCGTCGTCTGCGACATCCTGATGCCGCGTCTCGACGGCTACCAGACCTGTGCCCTGATCAAGCGCAATCCGCGCTTCGCAGCCACGCCAGTGATCATGCTTTCGTCGAAAGACGGCCTGTTCGATCGCGCCCGCGGCCGGCTCGCCGGCTCGGATGCGCATCTGACCAAGCCCTTCACGCGCGAGACTCTGCTGACCGCCATCGCTGCGCATGCGCCGCGGCAGCCGTCCCACTGACAGCCGTCATGCCGATCCAGCGCATTCTCGTCGTCGACGACTCGCCCGTGGAGCGTCACCTGCTCACCGAGCTGCTCACCGGCCGGGGTTATCAGGTGACCATCGCCACCGACGGCGCCCAGGGAATCGAGACCGCCAGGCGCGACCAGCCCGACCTGGTGCTGATGGACGTCGTGATGCCGGGCATCAACGGTTTCCAGGCGACGCGCAGCCTGAGCCGCGACATGGCGACGCGCCACATCCCGGTCATCCTGTGCACCAGCAAGAACGAGGAAACCGACAAGATCTGGGGCATGCGCCAGGGCGCCCAGGACTACGTCACCAAGCCGATCGACGCCCGCCAGCTGCTGGCCAAGATCGCGGCGCTGGGCTGAACGTGCATGGGCTGACGCACCGATGAGCCGCATCGACCTCGCCGCCTACCGGGAAAGCATCGCCGCAAAGCTGGCCGACGCGCAGGCGGGGGCGGGCATTCCCGCGCTGCTCGGTTTCGAGTCGGGCGAACGGTACTGGCTGATCGACCTGCCGGCCGCCGGCGAAGTCCTGCCGCTGCCACCGATCGTCCCCGTACCGCTGACGCAGCCGTGGTTGGCCGGGTTGGCCAGCGTCCATGGCGAACTGCAGGCCGTGGTCGACTTCTCCCTCTTCTGCGGCGGCCTGCCGACGCCACGCGACGCCGCGGCGCGCCTGCTGCGCATCGGCACACGGCTCGGCGGCAACGCCGCACTGCTGGTCGCCCGCGTGCACGGACTCAAGCGCGCCGACATGCTGTATGCGGCAGATGAGGA
>CAYNCH010000114.1:1151-6041 GCA_964395815.1 uncultured Methyloversatilis sp. | reverse complement strand
GCTCAAGCGCAACGAATACAAGCGCCGCCAGGCACCGCCGGGGATCCGCATCAGCAAGCGCGCCTTCGGCAAGGATTGGCGCTATCCGATAACATCCCGTTACCCCGACGAGTGGAATTAAACAGGAGTTGAGTTCATGAAGAAGATCGAAGCCATCATCAAGCCGTTCAAGCTCGACGAAGTGCGCGAGGCCTTGTCGGAAGTCGGCGTCACCGGCCTGACCGTCACTGAGGTCAAGGGCTTCGGCCGCCAGAAGGGTCACACCGAGCTGTATCGCGGGGCCGAGTATGTCGTCGACTTCCTGCCCAAGATCAAGATCGAACTGGTCGTCGCCGAAAACGTCGTCGAAACGGCCATCGAGGCGATCATCAAGGCCGCCCGCACCGGCAAGATCGGTGACGGCAAGATCTTCGTGATGCCGGTCGAGCAGATCGTGCGGATACGCACCGGCGAGACGGACGAAGCCGCGATTTAAGCCGTATTCGTTTGCGTCGCCTTGAGGGCGCGCCGGCGCTTACAGCAAGGATTGCTGCGCCGTCGCGTCGCCGAGTGGGCGTACGCGGGCGAACTCCAGCAGTTCCGCCAGCCTGCCGCCCTTGGCTCGCCAGTCGTAAAGCAGCGTCTCGCCCAGCAACACATAGCACCACTCACGGTTGCGCCGTCCCGCCAGCGCCGACTTTTTCAAGACGCCCGGCACGCTGGTTCTGCGCGATCCAGTCAGTGGCGGCGGCGTCCTTCGCCGGCAGTACCCACTCGCGGGTTTGCAGACCGACGCGATGGCGGCCTTCGAGGTTTTCGAGGATGCGTTCGGCTTCCTGCTTGCCCTTGGCAACGATTTCTGGAAGCTGTTCGAGCAGAGATTTCGGCATAACCGGCTGTTCAATGACAAATGAACAGATAGTTTATCCAGAAATGAACAAATGGTTGTTTGCGCCATGAACAGGAATTTAAGTTGCCACCCATGGACCAAGCAACCGAATTCAGCCAACGCCTGAAGGAAGCCATGACCGCCGCCGGTTATCTGGTGCGGCCGATCGTTCTGGAGCGTGAGTTCAACACGCGCTATTGGGGACGGCCGGTGACTGTGCAGGCTGTGCGCCGCTGGTTGCGTGGCGAGGCAATTCCCTCACAGGAAAAGCTGCAAGTACTGGCCGACTGGCTCAATATCGAACCCCACATCCTGCGTTTCGGCGAGGGGCCGATGAAGGCGGTCCGGGAAAAGCGCAAACGCTGGGACGAGGGCATCGGTTATCAGGAGCGCGAGGTGTTCGAGGCGTTCCTGAGTCTGCCCACCGCGCAGCGCAAAGCGGTGCGCGAGATCATTCTCGGGCTGGCGTTGGCCGAGAAGGGGAGCTAGCTGTCGTCCCACCGGCGCCGACTTTTGCGTGCGTGATAGACTGACATCGTTCAACGTCGTTCAACCACTTCTGTCATCGAGGAGCCCGATATGTCGTGTGTGACCGTTTCCAGCAAGGGGCAGGTCGTGATTCCCGCCTCGGCGCGCAAGGCGCTGGGTATCGAGCCGGGCAGCCAGGTCGAGGTGTCGGTTGTCGATGGCAAGCTGCAGATCGAGTTGCGCCATCCGGCCAAGGTATCGCGGCATGAGGACGGCTTCGGCATGCTCAAGTATGGCGGACCGGCGCGCCGGCTGGCGGAGGCCGATGTCGCCGACCTGATGCGGCGCGAGCGCGCTGCGACATGATCGCGGTCGATACCAACATCCTCGCGCGCTACTACGTCGACGATCCTGGCGACCCCGAGGCGGCGCAACAGCGTCCGGTGGCCGAATGTCTGATGCGCGAAAGCGCGGCGATTTATGTGCCGGTGACGGTGGTGCTGGAACTGGTCTGGCTGTTGCGGGCTTTCTATGATTTTGGCGTCAACGACTGCGCCGGGGTGGTGGAGCATCTGGCGGGCCTGCCCAATGTGACGGTGGAGGATTGGCCTCAGGTGCTGGAAGCCGCCCGGCTGCATCGCGCCGGGCTGGATTTCGCCGATGCCTTGCATCTTTCCCGGTGTGGCCGTTGCAAGACCCTGATGACCTTCGACGATCGCAAGTTTGCGCGACGGGCCAGGATGCTGGTCGATGCGCCGCGTGTCGGCGTGCCGTCCGCCAGGTAGGCTTAACCCAGCCGGGCGAGAAACGCGCCTTCCTTGCCCGGCGGCAGCGGGATGCGCACGACATGCCCGTTGCCCGGCGCGACATCGGCTGAAACCGCCGTCCCGTCAGCGCCGACTTTTTCTATCCGCTCTACGGTGACGATCTGATTGCCGGCCGGATGGATGATCTCCAGCCGGTCGCCGACCGCGAAGCGGTTCTTGACATCGATTTCTGCCAGTCCATCGACGTAACCGACCACGTCGCCGACGTACTGGCTCGCGCCCATCTGCGAGAGTCCGGAGAGGTAGTTCTGGTAATCCCGGTCCGGATGGCGGTCGTAGAAGCCGGGCGTGTAGCCGCGGTTGGCGAGGTCGTCGAGCTGCGTTACCAGCGTGGCGTCGAAGGGCTTGCCGGCGCGGGCGTCGTCGATGGCTCGCCGGTAGGCCTGGCAGGTGCGCGCGACGTAGTAGGCCGACTTGGTGCGGCCTTCGATCTTCAGCGAGTCGATGCCGGCGGCGACGAGTTGCTCGACATATTCGATGGCGCGCAGGTCCTTCGAGTTGAGGATGTAGGTGCCGTGCGCATCCTCCTCGATCGGCATCAATTCGCCGGGTCGCGTTTCTTCCTCGATCAGATACACGTCGCCGGCCGGGTTCGCGGCGGCGGGCTTCACGTCGTAGGACCAGCGGCAACTGTTGGTGCAGGCGCCCTGGTTCGGGTCGCGGTGGTTGAAGTAGCCGGACAGCAGGCAGCGTCCCGAGTAGGCGACGCACAGGGCGCCATGGACGAACACCTCCAGTTCCATCTCCGGACACTGCTGGCGGATCTCGGCGATCTCGTCCAGCGACAATTCGCGCGACAGGATCACGCGGCGCACGCCGACCGATTGCCAGAAGCGCACGGCAGCATGGTTCAGGGTGTTGGCCTGTACCGAAAGGTGGATCGGCAGCTCCGGCCAGGTTTCGCGCACCATCAGCATCAGGCCGGGATCGGCCATGATCAGCGCGTCCGGCCCGAGGGCGACGACCGGCGCCATGTCGGCGAGATAGGTTTTCAGCTTGGCGTTGCGCGGAACGATGTTGCTGACGATGTAGCACTGGCCGCCGCGTGCGTGCGCGAGATCGATGGCGGCCCGCAGCTTGTCGAGGTCGCCGAATTCGTTGTTGCGCACGCGCAGCGAATAGCGCGGCTGGCCGGCGTAAATGGCGTTGGCGCCGTAGTCGAAGGCGGCCTGCGCCATCTTGAGGCTGCCGGCGGGGGCGAGGAGTTCGGTCTGCTTGCTCACGGGCGCAGGATACCCGTTACGGGATTACCCGCGCTTCTTCGGCGGAACCGCGCGACGTTGGTAGAGCATCATGTGCCAGGCCGCGAAGCCCAGCAGCGCCACGCCGGCCGCTGGATGGTAGCGGCGCAACACGCGCCGCCCGGCCATCGCGCTCCAGGTCAGCACGCCCAGCGCCGCGACCATGCCGGCCTTGGCGAGGGTGCGCTGGGTTTGCAAGCTGCGGTTGCGGCGCACGCCGGGCCGCGGCGGATCAGAACTTGCCGGCATCGAGTTGCAGCGGGAGATCCTTGGTCACTTCGTCGAAGCGCAGGATGCGCTTGCCCTTGTGCTCCTTCATGAAGTCCTGTGCGTCTTCCATGGAGGCCAGCGGCACGAACTCGTGGCCCATCGGGCCGAGGACGTCGGAGCCGATGACATACAGGGCCGTTTTGGCGTCGATCGGCTGCAGGTTGTAGTAGTCAGTGACGGCGATGCGCGTCATCATCTCGCGGCTGTGTCCGGCGACGTACTTGGGCGGATCGAACCAGAACTTGAACATATCCTTGGCGCCGTCGAAGTGATGCGCGTGCCCATCCTTGTAGACGATGGTAGCGACCCAGTGTGGATACTTGGCGACCAGCATGCCGCATACCGGGCACAGATCCTTGGGCCCGGGTTTCGGCAGCGCCTGGGCCGCTGCGAGGGCAGTCCAGACGCACAGCAGCGTTGCGAGGAGAAAACGCTTCATCTGTCAATCAGCCCTTCTGCTGCTGTTCCATCATCTTGCGCTTGCGTTCGGCGCGCATCTTGCGAATGCGCGTCACGTCCTTCGACATGTCGGTGTAGGCCGCGAGCAGCGCCTGATCGAACTTGACGAGCTCGCCGCCCTGCGCGGCCTGCGCGGCCTTGGCGGCGTCTTCCGTGCCATAGGCGACCTTGCTGTTGGCCGTCATCACGCCGGGAATCTTGCTGCCGATCAGGAAGGTGGCTTTATCGACCTCGATCAGCGGTTTGACATCGCCGGGGGCGGCATTGTCGCCGACCCACATCGCCTTCGGATCGCGGTCGACGTTGAGCGACAGGCTGATCGCGCTGCAGTGGATCGAGCAGGTACCGTCGGCGAGGTCGTCGCTGTACTGGATCAGCATGCGCGAGTGGTGGAATTTCTTGCGATCCATGCCGCAGTAGGGGCAGTTCGTGTATTTCTCGATATCGTTCTCGTTGGCCTTCGGGTCGGCCGGTTTCTTGGGGATGAACTGCAAGGGGGTGCCATCGCCTTCGCATTGGGCCGCCTGTGCATTCTGCGTGCCTGCGACCATGCCGGCACCCGCCAGCAGCGTGAGTTTAAGGGCTTCGCGACGATCCATGTGAGTCTCCTTGCGACGATTGATGATGCTATGCAATATAAGCCGCGGGTGATGGATTCGCCTGCGACATGTTGTCGCAGGCTCAGGCGCCGACAGGCAGGGCGGTGCGATCCACCACGCGCCGCAGCACGAAGCTCGAATGCACGCCGGTCACGCCG
>CAYNCH010000114.1:0-1141 GCA_964395815.1 uncultured Methyloversatilis sp. | reverse complement strand
ACCTTCCGCCACATCGAAGCCCGCGGCAACACACCGCCACCCCCGCCGCGCCGCCGCTACTGAAACCGGCCGGCGGAAACCGGCAGCGCTGTCTGGTCGACCACCCGCCGCAGCACGAAGCTCGAATGCACGCCGGTCACGCCGGGAATGCGCGTGATGCGGTCGAGCAGCAGTTCCTGATAGGCATCCATGTCGCGCACGACCACCTTGAGCTGGTAGTCGGCGTCCTGGCCGGTGATCAGCAGGCATTCGATGATCTCGGGCAATGCCCGGACCTCGGCCTCGAAGTTTTCGAAGCGTTCCGGCGTGTGGCGATCCATCGAGATGTGGATCAGGGCCATCAGGGTCAGCCCGAGTTTGCGAGCGTCGAGCAGGGCGCGATAGCCGGCGATGATGCCGGCCTCCTCCAGCGCACGCACGCGGCGCAGGCAGGGCGAGGGCGACAGGCCGATGCGGTCGGCGAGGTCCTGGTTGCTGATGCGGCCGTCGTCCTGCAACACCTGAAGAATCTGCCGGTCGTAGCGGTCGATGTTCATCGATAATTCCTTGATTATGCAAATACGAGCAATATTATTGCTCAATGTAATTCAAAATAGCCATGAAACGCAAGCACCTGCCAAGCGATATTTCCTAAGATTGCGCCATCGAAACGCAATTCAGGAGAGCCGCCATGTTGCCCAACCCCGCCAGCAAATACCGCCCATTCCCGCCGGTGAGTCTTCCCGACCGCCAGTGGCCCGGTCGCGTCATCGACCGCGCGCCGGTCTGGATGAGCACCGACCTGCGCGACGGCAACCAGGCGCTCTTCGAACCGATGAACGGCGAGAAGAAGATGCGCATGTTCAAGACGCTCTGCGCCATCGGCTTCAAGGAGATCGAGGTCGCCTTCCCCTCCGCCTCGCAGACCGACTTCGACTTCGTGCGCACGCTCGTCGAGGGCGGACACATCCCTGACGACGTGACCATCGAGGTGCTCACCCAGGCGCGCGAGCATCTCATCCGCCGCACCATGGAATCCGTGCGCGGCGCGCGGCGCGCGATCATCCACGTCTACAACGCCACCTCGCCGGTCTTTCGCGAGGTCGTCTTCGGCATGCGCCGGCCGGAGGTGGTGCAGATGGCGGTTGATGCCGTGCGCCTC
>CAYNCH010000113.1:0-6047 GCA_964395815.1 uncultured Methyloversatilis sp. | reverse complement strand
CGCGGCTGCAGCGCCCAGATGTCCTTGATGTCGCCGGCGATGCGGCGCGTGATGGCGAGCTTTTCGCCCTGGGTGTCGAGCACCTCGTCCATCGCCGCATGCATGGCCGGTACCGGCAGTTCGCCGGCTTTCTTGCGCGCTTCCCAGTTGGCCAGGACCTCGTGCCACAGCAAGGTGGCGAACAGAAAGCCCGACGAAGTGCGCTTGCCCTCGCGCACACGGCGGTCGGTGTCGGCCAGCGACAGCATGACGAACTTCTCGCCGAGCGGCTGTTCGAGAATCACGTCGAGCAGCGGCAGCAGGCCATGATGCAGCCCTTCCTCGCGCAGCCGTTTCAGACATTCGACCGCATGGCCGGAAAACAGCAGCTTGAGCATCTCGTCGAACAGCCGTGCCGCCGGGACGTTCTCGATCAACTCCGCCATCTCGCGGATCGGTGCCTGCACCAGCGGATCGAGGCGCAGGTCGAGCTTGGCGGCCAGCCGCACGGCGCGCAGCATGCGCACCGGGTCTTCGCGATACCGGGAGCGCGGGTCGCCGATCATGCGCAGCGTCTTGCGCTGCAGATCGCGCACACCGTGGTGGTAGTCGAACACCTGGCCGGTGGTCGGGTCGTAATAGAGTGCATTGACGGTGAAGTCACGCCGTGCTGCATCTTCTTCCATGCTGCCCCAGACGTTGTCGCGCAGCACGCGGCCGTGCTCGTCCTTGAGCGTGCTGTCGTCGTGGGCGGCGCGGAAGGTCGAGACTTCGAGGGTTTCCGCCCCCTGCATGACATGCACGATCTGGAAGCGCCGGCCGATGATGCGTGCGCGGCGGAACTGGGCGCGCACCTGGTCCGGCGTCGCGTCGGTGGCGACATCGTAGTCCTTGGGCTCGATCCCGGCGATCAGGTCGCGCACTGCACCGCCGACGACGTAGGCACGAAATCCCGCCTTCTGCAGGGTTTCGCAGGTGCGGCGCGCTCCGGACGAGACCTGTTCCGGCCGGATGCCATGCTGGCCGGCCGGAATGGTTTCGACAGGATGCGGAGAGGGTTCGCCACGCTTGAATACGCGGCGCAACAACTTGCGGATCATCGGCTTATCGTTCTTTTCCGGGGGCGCATGATACTCGAAGGCCTCAGCGCAGGCTCAGGATTGGCCAGCCGAGCCGGTTGGCATGGGCACGCAGCGTGTCGTCCGGGTCGACGGCCACCGGATGTGTCACCTGCTCCAGCAGCGGCAGATCGTTGTGCGAGTCGCTGTAGAAGGTGGTGCGCTCGAAGACGCCCCACCACAGGCCCATTTCCTCCAGCCAGATCTCCATGCGCACGATCTTGCCGGCCTTGAAGGCGGGTGTGCCGCGCGGTGCGCCCGTGAAGTGGCCGTTCTCGTGCGCCGGCACCGTGGCGATCAGGTGCGGGATGCCGAACTCGCGGCAGATCGGGCCGGTCACGAAACTGTTGGTCGCCGTCACCAGCGCGCACAGGTCGCCGGCCGCGCGGTGCTCCTGTACGAGCTGACGCGCCGGCGATTCGATGATGGGCAGGATGCGCGTCGCCATGAATTCGCGATGCCAGGCGTCCAGTTCGGCCCGGTCGTGGCGGGCCAGCGGCGCGAGCTGGAATTTCAGGAAGGCATGGATGTCGAGCGTGCCGGCCTTGTAGTCGTCGTAGAAGGCCTGGTTCTGCGCTTCATGCACTTCGCGGTCGAGCACGCCTTTCGAGATCAGGAACTGCGCCCACTCGAAGTCGGAGTCGCCGGAGAGCAGGGTATTGTCCAGGTCAAACAGTGCCAGTTTCATCTTGTTCGTGTACCAGTTGGAGTTGCAGGACTTCCTTGAGCAAGGGCAGCGTCGCCGGGCGCTGCCGTTCCAGCGTGGCGCGGTCGAGGTGATCGAGCACCGACATCAGCGAGGGCAGGTCGCGCCGGCCGTGCGAGAGCAGGTAACGGACGAGTCCGTCGTCGACCCGCAGGCCGCGCTCCAGTGCATGGCGGCGCAGGGCGGCGGCCTTCTGTTCGTCGTTGAGGGTCTTCACTTCGTAGATGAGGGTCTGGCCGATGCGGGTGCGCAGGTCTTCGCGCAAGGCCAGCTCGCGGGGCGGTTGCCGGCCGGCGAGCAGGAGGCCGAGACCGATCATGCGCGCCGTGTTGAAGATGCGGAACAGGGCGATCTGCGCGGCATCGTCGAGGCTGTCGATGTCGTCGACGATCAGCAGACCGCCCGGCGGCGCGACGAGGGCCGCCGCCGCCGGGGTGTCCGTCAGCAGCAGCGCGGGCCGCTTGCGCAAGGCAAGGCTCGCCGTGGCGGCCAGCAGATGACTGCGACCGCTGCCATGTTCGCCCCACAGATAAAGACTGTCGAAACAGCCTGGACTTGCGAGCGCGCGCAGGCGTGCCAGCAATTCCTGGTTTTCGCCGACGATGAAGTTATCCAGGCTGGGGGGCTGGGTCGGAACGAGGTCGAGCAGCAGTTGGGTCAAGGCAACAGTCGGGTCAGGGCGTGGGCGTCGGGTTATTTCGCTAGAATCCGCCCTCACTATCCGCTTGGGCGATGCGTGAATTATCGCCGCAAACCCGCAACCCGAACAGTGCGACCATGACGACAACCTCTCCCATGACTTACCGCGATGCGGGCGTCGACATCGACGCCGGCGACGCGCTGGTCGAACGCATCAAGCCTGCCGCGAAACGCACCCTGCGCCCCGAAGTACTCGGCGGCATCGGCGGCTTCGGAGCCCTATTCGAGATCTCGAAGAAGTTCAAGGAACCGGTGCTCGTTTCCGGCACCGATGGCGTCGGCACCAAGCTCAAGCTCGCCTTCCAGCTGAACCGCCACGATACCGTGGGCCAGGATCTGGTGGCGATGAGTGTGAACGACATCCTCGTGCAGGGGGCCGAATCGCTGTTCTTCCTTGACTACTTCGCCTGCGGCAAGCTCGATGTCGAGACCGCCGCGTCTGTCGTCGAGGGGATCGCCAGGGGCTGCGAACTAGCCGGCTGCGCGCTGATCGGCGGCGAGACGGCCGAGATGCCCGACATGTATCCGGCCGGCGAGTACGACCTGGCCGGCTTCGCCGTCGGTGCGGTCGAGAAGTCGAAGATCATCGACGGCAAATCGATTGCTCCCGGCGACGTGGTGCTCGGCCTCGCGTCTTCCGGCGCGCACTCGAACGGCTATTCGCTGATCCGCCGCATCGTCGAACGGGCGCAGCCCGACATGGCGGCCGATTTCCACGGCCGTCCCTTCGCCGACGTGCTGATCGCGCCGACGCGCATCTACGTCAAGTCGATGCTCAAGCTGATGGAAAACGTGACCGTGAAGGGCATGGCCCACATCACCGGCGGTGGCCTCACCGGCAATGTGCCGCGCGTGCTGCCCGAAAACGTCACTGCTGTCATCGACAAGTCCGCCTGGACGTTGCCGCCGCTGTTCCAGTGGCTGCAAAAGGAAGGCAATGTCGCCGACGACGAGATGCACCGTGTCTTCAACTGCGGCATCGGCATGGTCGTGATCGTCGCCGCAGCGGATGCCGACTGCGCCATTGCCGGCCTGGCGGCGAGCGGCGAAACCGTTTATCGCCTCGGTCGCATCGAGGCTCGCCAGGTCGGGCAGGAGCAGACGATCATTCGCTGAAAGTCGGCGCTGGCGGGACGGCAGCGGCGTTTATTTTTTTGCGAGAAAGCGCCGAACCGCGTCGAGGTGCTCGGATTCGTTGTGGCACATGCCCTGGAAGACCGCACACAGGTCGAGAAAGTCCTTGAGTTCCATGCGCTGAGCCATTTTCATCAGCCGTTTGGTCAGGCGCAGGGCTTTCGGCGGCTGTGCGGCGAAGCGCGCGGCGTGGGCCAGCGCGCGCGGCAACAGTTCATCCGGGGGAACGACTTCGAGTACGAGGCCGTGCACGAGTGCTTCGGTGGCGTCGATGATGCGGCCGCTCAAGGTCAGCTCGAAAGCGCGCTGGTAGCCGATCAGGCGCTGCATGAACCAGGCACCGCCATCGCCGGGGATGATGCCGAGGTTGAGGAAGGTCTCGCCGAACTTCGCCCTCGTCGAGGCGATGCGGATGTCCGCCATGTTGGCGAGGTCGAAGCCGGCGCCGATGGCCGGTCCATTCACCGCGGCGATGATCGGTACTTCGACGTCCTGCAGCGCGAGCGGGATGCGTTGGATGCCGGCACGGTAGCGTGCGGCAACCTCGGCCACGTCGCCGGCGAAATCGCCGCCGCGCTCCGCCATGTCCTTGACGTTGCCGCCGGAGGAAAAGGCCGCCCCGTCGCCGGTGATCACGAGGACTGAAACATCATCACAGCGCTTGACCCATGCGGCGACGGCGAGGATGTCGTCGATGAGGGCGGTACCGGTCAAGGCGTTGCGCACATCGTCACGCGCGAAGGTCAGGGTGGCGATGCGGTCATCGAGAGTCAACTGTGCATCGACGAGCTTGGGCAGGTTCATGGTTTCCGGATCCATTTCAGCAGGAGGGCGTGGAACTCATCGGACATCACCGGCTTGGTGATGAAGTCGTTCATGCCCGCGGCCAGGCAGCGGTCGCGGTCGCCGGCGAAGGCATTGGCGGTCATCGCCAGGATCGGCACGGTGCGGCGGTGCGGCAATTGACGGATCAGGCGGGTTGCCTCGACGCCATCGATGTTCGGCATCTGCATGTCCATCAGGATCAACGCGTAGTCATTTTCATCCGCTTGGCGCAGTGCCTCGATACCGTCGGCGGCCGTATCGACGATACAACCGGCATCGGCCAGCATTTCCAGGGCAATTTCGCGATTGACGGGTTCATCCTCCGCGAGCAATACCTGCGCTCCGGCGTGTAGCCGCCGCAGGGTCTCGCATGCGGGTTCGCGGATGGGGTCAACGCTGTTGCCCTGCGGTACTGCCGGCTCGGCAACGGGTTTTTTCAGGCATGCGGTAAACCAGAACGTGCTGCCGGTTCCCGGTATGCTCGTCGCACCGGCCTCGCCGCCCATCAGGCGCGCCAGCTTGCGGGTGATCGCAAGCCCGAGCCCCGTGCCCCCGTACTTGCGCGTGCTGCTGTTGTCGGCCTGCTCGAAGGCGCTGAACAGGCGGGACAAGGTCTCCGGTGGGATACCGATCCCGGTATCTTCGACTTCGAAGTGCAGGGTGACATGCTGGCCGGTTTCCTCGGCTACGCGCGCACGCAGGACGATGCGGCCTGCATGGGTGAATTTCACGGCATTGCCGGCGTAGTTCACCAGGGCCTGCCGGAGCCGGGCGGGATCACCGAGCAGATGATCCGGCAGGGATGTGGCCTCGGTTACCAGCCGCAAGCCTTTTGCCTGCGCCTGCTCGTGCAGCAGGGCGGTGACGTCGGCAAGCAGCTGGCCGGGGACGATGATCGATTCGGTGAGCTCGAACTTGCCGGCCTCGATCTTCGACAGGTCGAGTACGGCGTTGATGACTTCGAGCAAATGTGTGGTCGCGGCTTCCAGCTTCTGCATCCGGTCGGACTGCCGGGGGTTGAGGCCATCGCGGCGGATCAGGTTCGCCATGCCGGTGATGGCGTGGATCGGCGTGCGGATTTCGTGGGACATGTTGGCAAGGAACGCGCTTTTGGCCACGTTCGCCATCTCCGCCGCTTCTTTGGCTTCCGAAAGCTCACGGGTGCGCTCGGCCACGAGGTCCTCCAGATGCAGACGGTAGCGATCGAGTTCCGTCATTGCCTGCTTCAGGTCGCTGAGGTTGACGTCGATGCAGTACATCTCGGGCTCTCCGGCCGTGTTGTGCAGCATGACGTGGCTGGAATAGACCGGCACCGCAGAGCCGTCCTTGCGCCGCAGTACCAGTTCTCCCGGCGGAATGGCCGGCCCGCCCTCCGACCAGGCGGTGGTGCCGGCGATGACCGCTGCGCGCATCCCGTCCGGGATGATCAGGTCTTCGAGTTTGCGGCCGAGTGCTTCCCCGGGGCCGTAACCATACAATTCCTCGCTGGCGCGGTTCCAGAAAATGACGGTGCGGTCTCGCGCGTAACCCTGAACCGCGATATTGGCAATCTGCTCGAACAGGTTGCGAAAGCGCGCTTCGCTTTC
>CAYNCH010000112.1:0-6062 GCA_964395815.1 uncultured Methyloversatilis sp. | reverse complement strand
AACTCTTTAAGATATTCAGTATCTATGCTGATTCCGGCTCTTTCCATTTCTGTACCTCGTAGCGATAGAGCTTCACATCGGGCGACCAGAAGTCAGGAGAAAAACCGGTCTTCTGCTTGAGATGGGTTAAGAAATCGTGCGGCTCGGGCAGGCTTTCCCAGACCTGCGGGAGGAAAGTGCCGCGCCGGCCGTGGCATTCGAAGATCATGCCGTCGATCCCGGGACGCAGTTGGCGGATCGCGTCTTCCTCGTCGGCGACGGGCATCGCGGCGGGCGACGACAACAAGGAAACCTCGACACGTGTACATTCCAGTTCGGCGCGTGCGAGCGGCGGGAAGCGCGGATCGCGGAAGGCGGCGGCCTGCGCGTTGGCGCGGACGTCCTCGTTCAGCAGTCGCCAGGCTTCGAGCGAGCCGATGCAGCCGCGCAACTGGCCACTCTGCGTCAGAGTGACGAAGGTCGCGCCGGGTGCGTGGAGTACCGGGTGGTCGGACTCGGGCTGAGGTGACAAGCCGAATGCGCCGGCGATGGCGTTGCGTGCGCGCACCAGCAGTGCGTTGCCGAGAGGGGCATCAGACATGGCTGTTTTCCGTGAAAGCGAAGCTCGCGTAACCGACGACGCGCGACTTGTCGCCTGCGGTATCGCCCGAGTTGCGCAGGTCGAGCAGGTGGGGCGTCAAACTCCGGCGCTGCGCGAGTTCGATCAGGCCGTTGATCGGCGTCGCACCGCAGGCCTGTTCGTGGTCGAGCAACAGGCGCAGATGCGCGATATCGTCGGCGGTATGCCGGTCGCGACGTTGCGCATCGGGGTAGGGGTGGTAATGCGACAGATCGGAGCTGATGACGATCAGAGTTTCCGGGCCGCCCCAGAGCAGATCGAGCACTTCGGCGACTTCGTCAGGTGTGGCGTAACCAACGGCGAAGGGCACCAGTGAAAAATCTTCCAGAACCTGCTGCAGGAAGGGCAACTGCACTTCCAGCGAGTGTTCCTGCGCGTGGGCGGCATCATGCAGCACGACCTGTGGCAAGACCAGTGCGGCGGAGATGGCTTCATGATCCAGCGGGACTGTGCCGAGCGGGGTGGCGAATGCGCTGGCATGCGGCACGGCCAGTCCGCGTACCGGAACACGGTGGCAGGGGCCAAGCAGGATGACGCGCCGGATCGTCGCGGCCTGGGGCGCCAGGCAGGCATAGGCGCAGGCGGCGATCGGCCCGGAGTAGATATACCCCGCATGCGGGACGATGAGCGCCTTGGGATGTCCGGCAAAAGTCGGCGCCGGCGGGACGGCGGTAGCCAGCATGGCCATGATTTCGCTGGCGAGGTCGTGAGGTTCCCTGGGGTAGAACATGCCCGCTACGGCGGGAGGGCGGGTGCTCTGAACTTCCATGACGATGCCTCCTTTCCGGCCTCTTGACGAGGACAAGCAAAGCGGAATCAGGCCAAGAGAATAATACCAAAGATAAATCCTACGCCGATTGCTGCCAGGCCGGGCAAGGCGCGGCGCGCCAGGTCTTTTCCGCCGATGCTGACGACAAGTCCGGATTTGAAGATGAGGTTGGACAGGGCGGCCAGGCCGATGGCGATGACGGTGGGATCGGAGGTCAGGGTGTTCTGGTTGAACAGGCGCAAGGTGGACAGGGCGATGGCGTCGATGTCGGTGAAGCCGGAAACGAAGGCGATGAGGTCCAGGCCTTGGCTGCCGGCGATGTTTTGCAACCATGCGGAGAGCAGCAGAACGATGCCATACAACAGACCGAATGTGAGGGCGGTGCGGATTTCCGTCGGGTTCTTCACCTCTGGTAGCGGCAGCTCGCCCGCTGCGGTTAGCGTGCGCCACTTGATGGCTGCAACAAGGAGGCCGGACAACAGTCCGGCGCCGAGTACGCCGGCCAGCGGTAGCAGCAAAGTCGGCGCCAGGACGACGGCGATGATGCCGATGCGCAGGATGACGACGAGGTTGGCAATCAGGATGACGAGCGTGGCGGTGGCGGTGAGGCTGGCATCGTCGCGCGCGTTGCGGGCGAAGACCATCGTCGTCGCGGTCGAGGAAACCAGTCCGCCGAAAAAGCCCAGCAAGGCTGCCCCATGGCGGTTGCCGATGATGCGCAGGGCGGCGTAGCCCGCCAATGAGAGCCCGGAAATCAGGACGACCATCCACCAGATCTGGTGCGGATTGAGCGCCTGATAGGGGTCGTAATCCTGATTGGGCAGGATCGGCAGAATGACGAGTGACAGCACGCCGAACTGCAGGATCGAGATCAGGTCCTTGTGCGTCAGGCTGCGCGAAACGTCCTGCAATTGCGCCTTGAAGTAGAGCAGCACGGTCATCGTGATGGCCAGCATGACGGCGAGGGTCGCCTGGCCATGCCAGACCAGCACGCCGAGGCCGTAGCAGAGCATCAGGGCAATCACCGACGTGGTGCCGGGATCGCCATCATCGAGCGGGTCGCGAGCTTGTGCGACGATCATCATGGTCGCCACCATCAGCAGACCGACAGCGACCAGCCAGGCGTTGCCGGTCTTTTCGCCGAGCATGCCGGCCAGGCAGCCGAGCAGCGCGGTCAGGCCGAAAGTGCGCAGGCCGGCCTTGCTATCCGTCTTGCGCTCGCGTTCCAGTCCGATCAGCAGACCGATGCCAAGGCTGATGGCGAATGCCTGGATGACGGGGTAGGCGGCAGGTTCGAACATGAAGCCATTATAGAATCCGGTCATGACCTATTTCGCCTTGGTTCCTGCTGCCGGCGGCGGTACCCGCATGGCGGCGGATTGCCCCAAGCAGTATCTGCCGCTGGCGGGGCGTCCCGTGCTGTGGCATACCTTGTCAGCGCTGGCGTCCGTGGCGGCGATTGAAAAAGTATTCATCGTGCTGGCCGCCGCCGATGACCATTGGGACCGCCATGACTGGAGCACGTTTTCCGGGCGTCTGGCGGTGCTTCGTTGCGGCGGGGCGACGCGCGCGGAAAGCGTGACCAATGGCTTGCGGGCCATGCGTGATTTGGCGACACCCGATGATTGGGTGCTGGTTCATGATGCGGCGCGTTGCTGCCTGACCATGGCGCATGTCGATAAATTGATTGCCGAAGTGGGAAACGATCGGGTGGGCGGACTGCTGGCCGTACCGGTAGCCGATACGCTGAAGCGGGGCCATCAAACTATTGCCGATGGCGTGCGTATCGTGTCCACGGTCGACCGCGATGAACTCTGGCAGGCCCAGACTCCGCAGATGTTCCGTCACGGCCTGCTGGCAGAGGCGCTTGAGTATGCACCGCGCGTGACCGACGAAGCGAGCGCGATCGAGGCGCTCGGGCTGCATCCGCGCCTGGTGGCGGCCGATGCCACCAACCTCAAGGTGACCTATCCACTCGATCTGCAGCTGGCCGAGTGGATCCTGCAGAATCGGGAGGCTTGAGATGGATATCCGGGTGGGGCAGGGGTGCGATATCCATGCCCTGGTACAAGGGCGGCCCTTGATTCTTGGTGGCGTGACGATCCCCTTTCATCTGGGGCTGCTTGGCCACTCGGATGCGGACGCCTTGCTGCATGCAATTACGGATGCCCTGCTCGGTGCTGCGGGCATGGGCGATATCGGGGGCATGTTCCCGGATAGCGATGCGCGCTGGAGAGGGGCGGACAGCCGTGTGCTCTTGCGCGGGGCGCTGGCGTCTGTCAAGGCGGCCGGCTGGCGGGTGGGCAACGTCGATTGTACGGTGATCGCCCAGATGCCGCGCATCGCGCCGCATGTCGCCGCAATGCGCACCAACATTGCCGCCGACCTCGGGATTTCGGTCGATGCGGTCAACGTCAAAGGCAAGACCGCCGAGCGTCTGGGGTTCGTCGGGCGCAGCGAGGGCATCGCAACCGAAGCGGTTGTTCTTCTGCTGCGTGGCTGAGCAGGCTTTCCGGCGCGTCTTCTTTGCCCTGTTGCCGTCAGCGGCTGCACTGGATGAGCTTGAGCTTCTGACCAAGGCTGCCATGGAGTGTTGTGGCGGGCGCTGTATGCGTCGGGATACTCTCCACCTCACGCTGCTCTTCCTCGGCAATGTCTCGGAGAGGCGGCTGCCGATGCTTGTGCAGGCAGCCGGGCAGGTCCGGACCGATGACTTCGAAGTCATCCTTGACTGGCTGGGATGGTGGCCACATAACCGCATACTCTGGATGGGATGTCACTCGGTGCTGTCCCCTCATCGCCGACTTTTTGACGCGCTGGTTGGCGAGATGGCCCAGGCTGGTTTTTCGTGTGACGCCCGCTCTTATCATCCGCACGTCACTCTGGTGCGCGATGCAAGATGCGTGGATACCCTTCCTCCGTGTCGTACCGTTGGCTGGCGCGCATATGAGTTCTGTCTTGTCGAATCGCTGTTGCAAGCGACCGGCGCTCGATACCGGATTTTGGAACGCTGGTCGTTGAACAGCGCATCTGGAGCCGGAACCATCGACATTTCCATCCCCTGAAGCAGTGATACCTGCAGGCCAGTCATTTGGTATATGCTTGATGACCTGTTCTGGTGCGTCCGGGTGGGGTCGATTCAATCGTGTCAAACCGAAAAAGAAAACGCTGCAGGTTGCTGTGTGTTGACCCTTCACCTTCGCTGCGGGCTGTTCTTGGCCAGCTCGGAGATGACTGGGGCATGGACATGGCCCTGTGCTCCAGTCTTGCCGAGACGCGTGATCTCCTGTCCGGCCCGCCATTTGACTTGGTTATTACGGCCTCAGAGTTGCCCGATGGCGGCTACCTAGATGTTTTGTCTTTGGTCCGCAAGCGCGACGACATGGCTTTGGTTCCTGTGCTTCTCCTAGTGGCTGGACGCAACGAGCAGGCCCTCCAGCAGGCGTTCGACAGGGGAATGACCGAGGTCTTCTTCAAGCGTGATCTCGATGATCTGGCCAGGTATCTGGAAACCTTTAGTAACAGCAGTTCGGTCACTCGTGGCAAGGGCGCCGTGTTGCGTGCGCTGGTCGTCGAGGACGATCGTGCCCTGGGCGCCTACTACAAGGATTTTCTCGCCCGCTATGGGTTTGCTGTCGATCATGTGCCTTCAGGCGAGGCAGCCCTATGGGAGGCGGAACGCCATAGTTATGATTTCATCCTCGTCGACCTCGTCCTGAATGGCAGTTGCTCCGGTATTCAGTTCCTGAGGCGTTTGCGACAGCCAGCGCTTGCCTCGTCGCGTGCCGTGGCTATCGCCATGTCCGGGTATGGCGATGAAGCACGGCGATTGGAGGCCCTGCGCGCCGGCGCCAATGCGTTCATCGCCAAGCCGGTCGATGAGATCGAGCTTGCCGCTCATATCATCGGCATGACCCAGCGTCGTGCCAGCAAAAAGCCAAAGCCGGGGCGCGAGGGTGATGCGCCTCCCGCTCAACAGTGCAAGCGTTGCGACCCGTGTCAGCTTACCCCGCGTGAATCGAACATCTGTTCGCTGGTGGCCATGGGGTTTAGCGACAAGAAGATTGCAGAAGACATGGGCGTCAGCTACTGGACTGTCCGGACGCATATTGCCCACGCATTCAAGAAGTGCCAAGTCGGCAATCGCGTCGAGCTTGTTCGACGTTTGCAGGGCGACTGACCCTTGGTTGAAACTTTTTTTAAAGGGGGTGTTGACGGGTGGTTGGAACTACGTATAATGCGGCCCTCTTCGCTGCTGAGCAGCAACAGATCTTTAACAAACAAACAGCCGATAGGTGTAGGTGCTTGCTGGAGTTGAGGCGAGGCCGGGCGTGGTGGTGAAATCGAAGCTACTGCGTGGGCTCTGGGGGAACCTAGGGTTCGACCGCAAGGTCACGGAGTTGCCTGATCAAGAAATTTAGCAGCAAAGCGCTTACATCAAAAGAAAGTTAAGGTTAAGAAATTGACCTTGTCAGTAATTTGAGTAAGCGAGCGAAGAGATTGAACTGAAGAGTTTGATCCTGGCTCAGATTGAACGCTGGCGGAATGCTTTACACATGCAAGTCGAACGGCAGCACGGGAGCTTGCTCCTGGTGGCGAGTGGCGAACGGGTGAGTAATACATCGGAACGTACCCAGTCGTGGGGGATAACACATCGAAAGATGTGCTAATACC
>CAYNCH010000111.1:0-6102 GCA_964395815.1 uncultured Methyloversatilis sp. | reverse complement strand
ATGCCAAGCAGCGCGTCTTCGGCCTCTACGACCAGGTTCCCGCTCTCCTGCGCGAAGCCATCCTCGAACCCGCCCTTGCCGACAGCAGCGTCTTCGACCGCATACCGCTGCTCAAAAAAGGCGCCAGCTACATCCGCCAGGCGCGCGTGCCGATGCCCGACCGCATGCAGACCTACAACCTGCTGATGCGCCTGGGCCTCGACGAAGTCTTCACCGCCGAGTTCCGGGAACGCATCGACGCCGGCGAACCGGAACGCCACCAGCGCGCGGTCTATGCCGAATGTCCGGTCGCCGCCTCGCTCGTCAACAAGATGCTGTACTACGACTGGCGCTACACGCTGGCCGAAAATGACCTGCCCAAGGTCGTCGGCTCGGCCCGCCTCGCCGGCGTCGAGGTCGGTTTCCCGCTGCTCGACGACCGCATCCTCGATTTCTCGCTCAAGCTGCCGACGAACTACAAACTCAAGGGACTCAAGCTGCGCTGGTTCTTCAAGGAAGCCCTGCGCGGCTTCCTGCCCAACGAAATCATCACCAAGAAAAAGCACGGCTTCGGCCTGCCCTTCGGCCCGTGGGCCGTCCAGCACGCCGCGCTCGGCAAGCTCGCCGCCGACTCGTTGCACGGCCTTGCCGACCGGAACATCATCCGCCGCGCATTCATCGACGCCCTGCTCAAGGAACACCTGCCAGCCCATCCAGGCTTCTACGGCGAACTGGTGTGGATCATGACGATGCTGGAGCAGTGGCTGCGGTCCAAACCGACCCGATGAACCGCCTCTCGCTGCGCACGTTCGCATCGACGCTGATTGCGCTCGCCGCGCTTGCGGCCGGACTCTTCCTCGCATTCCATCACCCGCTTGCCCCTTGGGCGATGATCGCCGGTTGCATCGCGCTCTTCCTGGTCTGCCTGCGTTTCGACCATGCCTGGCTGCTGTTGTTGCCCGCGCTGCTGCCGATCGTCGATCTCGCCCCCTGGACCGGCTGGCTGATCTTCGAGGAATTCGACATCCTCGTGCTGGGCGCCGTAGCCGGTGCCTGGCTGCGCCACGCCTGGGCGCCGGGTGCATCGGCACCGTCGCGCCCGTCCGCAACACTGCTCATCCTTGTCGCGTTGTATCTGGCTGCGCTCGGCATCGCCTTCGCGCGCGGCATCGCCGACGCCGGCAGCTTCGCCTTCGGCTGGTTTCAGGGCTACGACGGCCCGATGAACAGCCTGCGCCTCGCCAAAAGCTTCGTGCTGGCGGCCCTGTTCGCACCTCTGCTCGGCCGCGCCAACTCGCGTCTCGACAACCGCGGCGTAACCTATCTCGGCTGGGGTATGGCGCTGGGGCTCGCCACCGTCTCGCTCGCCGCCCTCTGGGAGCGCATCGCCTTCCCCGGCTTGCTGAACTTCTCCGCCGACTACCGCACCACAGCGCTATTCTGGGAGATGCACATCGGCGGCGCGGCGCTCGACGGCTTCCTGGTCATGACCCTGCCTTTCGCCGCCTGGCTGCTGCTGAAAAGCCGCCACCCCCGCCAATTGATTCCAGCTGCCCTGATCCTGGCCCTCGGCACCTACGCCAGCCTGACCACCTTCTCGCGCGGCGTCTACCTTGCCTTGGCCGTCGCCTTCGTCGCAATGGCCCTGATGGCCATCATGGCCTCGGGCCACACCTCGACCACCGACAGGCGATCAAGAATCCGCAGCACGAGCATCGGTCTTGTCGCCATGCTGGCCATCGCCGGTTTCGCCTTCCTCAGCTTCCGTCATGGCGGTTACCGTGCCCTGCTGGCCGTACTGGGCTGCCTGACAATGTTCGCGTTGACGATGGAGTACATCCGCAGCGCCAGCCGCCGGCTCAAATTCGCCGCGCTCACCCTGGCCGCGATCCTCGCCCTGATCGCCTTCACGCTCGCCTGGCTGGTCGGCAAAGCCAGCTATTGGGCCTACGTTGCCCTTTTCCTGCTGGCGGCGAGCGGCTGGCTCGCCAGCTTGCGCAGCGACGCGGAACTCGTCCGCATCCCTGCGCTGGCCGGCACCTTCGCACTGCCCTGCACCGCCCTGCTGGTCGCCGACCATTGGGGCGGGACACCCGCCCTCGTCGATGCCGCGATTGCGCTCGGCGCGCTCGTCCTGTTCGCAGCATGGGGCGCACGCGCCGCACAACCGCTCTGGCCCACCGGCTGGCGTGGCCAGGGCGTTGTGCTGGCCGGCGCCTTCGCGCTCTCATCGATGGTCGCCATCTTCGGCGGCGGCGCCTACATGGGTGACCGTTTCTCTACCAGCGAACGTGATTTCGAAGGCCGCCTGCAACACTGGAGCGCGGGGCTCGACCTGCTGCAAACACCCGGCGACTGGCTGTTCGGCAAGGGTCTCGGGCGCTTCCCCGTCTCGTTCTACTTCGGCGCTCCCGGCAACGAATTCCCCGGCAGCTACAGACTCGAGCGCGAAACCGACAACACTTTCCTTGCGCTGTCCGGACCACGCTACCAGATCGGCTACGGCGAAGTGCTGCGCATCGGCCAGCGCATCGCCGCACCGCTGCCAGCCGGCCGCTACACGCTCGAATTCGACGCCCGCACCGCCGCCAAGGTGCAACTCCAATTCGGCCTGTGCAGCAAGCATCTGATCTACCCGGAAGCCTGTGCGGGCAAGCAAACCGTCGTCAGCGGCGCCGAAGGCTGGCAGCACCGCACGCTCGAATTCGACAGCCGCGGCCAGTCCGGCGGTGCGTGGTACGCCCCGCAATTCATCGTCTTCACCGTGGCAATCGAGACCATGGCCGGCCGTGCCGATATCGACAACCTTGCGCTCACCGGACCGAACGGACTCTCGCTCATCGCCAACGGCCGTTTCGACGACGACATGGCGCGCTGGTTTTTCACCAGCGACCGCCATCACATGCCCTGGCACATGAAAAGCATGTTTCTGCATGTCCTGTTCGAACACGGGGCGCTCGGTCTCGCCCTGTTCATGGCACTCGTCGCCGCCGCACTGCTACGTTCGCTGGCCGGCCAGCGCGCCCACCACCCCTGCGCACCGGCCCTCGTCGCCGCCATCACAGGCTTCTTCGTCGTCGGCCTGTTCGACAGCCTGCTCGACGCACCGCGTGTCGGCTTTCTCTTCTTCCTCGTCGTGCTGCTGGCGATCCAGGGGAGAAAGCCCGCATGAGCCTGCGCCTTGCGGGCCTGCTCATCGCCGCCTTCCTGTCGATGGCGGGCTGTGGCGACGAACACGCGATCCGGTCGCGCATCGACCGTGACTGGCACCGTCAGACGCTCGAACAGGATCATCTCGCACGCTGGCTGAAAGTGCTGCCCACCGACAGCGGCTTCTTCAACACCGCCGTCGCGCGCGACTGGCGTGCGCTCGATGCGCAACCCGGCGATCTGGTCGGCCAGTCACGCGGCATCTTCGTCATGGCTGCCGGCCACGCGCTGACCGGCAATCCGGCCTATGCCGCACACGTCCGACAAGGCGCCGACTTCATGCTCGCCCGCTTCCGCGACCCGCTGCACGGTGGCTGGTTCGAGGCCGTCAATCCCGATGGCAGCATGCGCAACGACAACAAGCGGCTCTACAGCCAGGCCTTCGCCATCTTCGCCCTCGCCCATGCCTACCGCGCCACCGGCGAACCAGGCTATCTCGATGCCGCCCTGCAGACCTGGCAGGAAATCCGCATGCATTTCGCGGACGGCAAAGGCGGCTTCCGCGCCGGGATGAACCGGGACTTCTCGCGGGCCATGCTCGACAATTCGCAAAATCCGCTCATGCATCTTTTCGAGGCCCTGCTGGAACTCCATCAGGCCAGCGGCGCGCAGGAGGCACGCGAAGGCGCCGAAAGCATCGGCCGCTTCATCGCCTACCAACTCCTCGAAGGTCTGCCCGACGGCAGCGCCCGCATCCCCGAACTCTACGATGCCGACTGGAAACCCTTGCCGGACGCACGTGGCGGCCGTATCGACATCGGCCACCAGTTCGAATGGGCCTTTCTTTTCAGTATCGCGGCCGAAGCGGGGCTCAATCCGGTCTATGCCGGTGTCGCCGACCGCCTGCTCTCCTACGCCGTAGCCAACGGCCTGCCCGCCGGAGAACAGGGCGCCATCGCCGCCCTGTCGTCCGACGGAAAAGCCAATCGCCAGCGCGGCTACTGGCAGCAGGCCGAAGCACTGCGCGCCCTGATGCACCACGCCACCAGCCGCGGCCGCGACGACCTGTGGGGTTACGTGACGCAACTCACTGACTACATTCGCAGCGAATTCCTCGACCCAAAGCATGGCGGCTGGTATTCCGCCCCGCGTAGCTCATGCGAAAAAACCGGCTGCACCGACCGGCAACCCGACGGCTACCACATGACGGCGATGCATCTGGAAGCGATCCGCCTGACCGGAAAAAGTCGGCGCTAGCGGGACGGCGCCCAGGCAGAGGAATGAACCACGCCCATCTCGCCATCCTTCTCCTGCTCATAATGCAGGCATCCATCGCCCATGCCGCCACCCTGCGCGTCGGTCCCGGCGAAAAACTCACCCGCATCGCCGAGGCCGCACGCCTGGCGAAGGACGGCGACATCGTCGAGATCCTGCCCGGCGAATACCGCGGCGATGTCGCCGTCTGGCAGCAAAAGCACCTGACGATCCGCGGGCTCGATGCCGGTCCCGTCCTCGTCGCCGACGGCAAAAGCGCCGAAGGCAAGGCCCTCTGGGTCGTCCGCGACGGCGATTTCCTCATCGAGAACATCGAATTCCGCGGCGCCCGCGTACCCGATAACAACGGTGCCGGCATCCGCTTCGAGCGCGGCCGGTTGGTCGTGCGCGACTGCCGCTTCATCGACAACCAGAACGCCATCCTCACCGCCAACTTCGGCGACGCCGAACTCGTCATCGAGAACAGTCTGCTCGCGCAGGCTCCGCGCGACAGGCCACTGCTGCAGCACCTGCTCTACGTCGGGCGCATCGCCAGCGTGACCATCACCGGCAGCCGCTTCCACAACGGTTACCACGGCCACCTCATCAAATCGCGCGCCCGCCGCAGCGACATCCGCTACAACCTCATCGTCGACGGCCCCGGCGGCGAAGCCTCCTACGAAATCGACCTGCCCAACGGCGGGATCGCCACGCTGGTCGGCAACATCGTCGGCCAGAACGACAAGACGCAGAATCCGGTCGTCGTCTCGTACGGCGCGGAAGGCAAGACCTGGCCCGAGAACGCACTGACCCTCGTCCACAACACGCTGCTCAGCGACCGGCTCGAAGGCACCTGGTTCCTGCGCGTGCCGCTCGACAAGTTCGACAGCCCGCCCACGGTACGCGCCTACAACAACCTCACCGCCGGCCTCGGCGTCTTCAGCCTCGGCGCCAGCGGCGACTTCCGCGGCAACGCCCCGGCCCTGCCCTTCATGCTCAACGACCCCGCCACGCTCGACTTCGGCCTGCCGGAAGGCTCGCCGCTGCGCCTGCTCGCCACGGACATCGGCGAAGTCGACACTACGCTCGTCCCGACGGCCGAATTCACCCTGCCCATCGGCACGCGGCCGCTTGAAGCACCGGCACGGTGGATTCCGGGCGCGGTGCAGCACAGTCGGTGAAATACAGCTATCGCAAACTTATACAACACATATTTGTTTTGTTGTATAAGTCTGTATCGAAGCAATAACGCTCGGTACATGCCATGAAGCCCTACAAAGACCAGACTGCCAGTGCTCAGAATGCCTATGCCGACCTGTTCGATGCCGCATTGGCCTTTCATGTCTCCGCAAGCATCACCGGATTGAACGGAAGCTTCGGCAAAAAAAGGGTGCATGGTCACGACTACTGGTATTTTCAGTTTCGAGACATCGGCGGCGCAGTCAAGCAGATCTACCTGGGTCCCGAAAGCGACAAGCTATCCGCCCTGATACTGGCACACCGACAGCCGGCGAATGAGGAAGCCGTCCCGCTGCAACGCCTCGCCGCAGCGGCTGTTGCCTTGGGTTGCGAACCGCTGCTGCCCAAGCATTACCGTGTTATCCGGCGTCTGGCTGAATACGGCTTCTTCAAGTGCGGCGGCATTCTCGTCGGTACCCACGCATTCATGGCCATGTGCAACATGCTGGGCACTGTCCTGATCCAATACTATCTCGACCA
>CAYNCH010000110.1:0-6194 GCA_964395815.1 uncultured Methyloversatilis sp. | reverse complement strand
ACCACCGAACAGTGGGGCAAGCAGGCGGTGTATCGTCACATGGAGCCGATTCGCCTCCTGTCGCCCTGCCTGCCATGCCACGGCAAGCCGAAAGGCGAACTGGATCTCGTCAATTTCGAGAAGGACGGGCTGGAGGCGGGCGACGTCATCGGCCTGATGAGCGTGTCCTTCGCCGTCAGCGAATAAGTGCCAGCGACATGCCCGGGACCGGTTTTGCCGGCCCCGGGCTTTTTTACGTCGACCGTCCGGGCCGGTTTTGCGTATGGCGGTTGATGCGCATCAAATACAAGCAGTGGCTAATATATAAAATGATAACGAATCTCAACAACATTTCTACTGCGGAGACTCGTTGCCATGGATCACCAAATCCTCGTTCTTTTCCACCTGATCTGCGCCGTGCTGTTCGTCGGCGCGGTCGCCATGGAAGTGCTGATTCTCGAACCGGTGCGCAAGATCATGGGCGACGAGGTCTTCCAGAAGGTGGAGTTCTACCTGTTCCGCCGCATCCGCCGCACCTATCCGGCTGCCGTCATCCCGCTCTACGTCACCGGTTTCTACATGTACTTTGGCTACGTCGAGACCTTCGGCGGTTTCGATGCCTTCATCGCCACCACCTTCGGCCAGCTGCTGACGCTGAAGATGAGTTTTGCGCTCGGCCTGCTGACCATCTTCGCCGGTTCGCCCTTCTTCTTCATGCGCCATCGCCAGACCACGCTGGGCGGACGCATCCGGCACTTCCTTATTGTTACCGGCGGCCCGGAGGATTTCCGCATCGACCGCTTCGAACTGATCCACTACCTGGCACTGGGCTTCGGCCTGAGCATCGTCATCATCGCCAAGCTGATGTTCGTACTGTAGACACGCAAGTCGGCGCCGGCGGGACGGCGGCGCAAGCAGTCTCCCCGCCCGAGAGGGCGGGGCTGGGGGTGGACGGGCAAAAATGTCGGCGCCGGCGGGACGGCACCGATTATCGATAGACGCGGATCACGGCCGCATCGTCGGCGTGATCCAACAGCAGCCGGCGCACGCGCGCCTGCCAGAGCGCTTGAAATTCATCCTGTTGCGTTGAAGAAGCCTGCCCGGAAAGACAGAGCGGCATCAATTCGCCCATGCGCGGCTCACCCGGCACGCGCGACAGGTCGGCGCCCGCTTCGACGGCCGTTCCCGTGTCCAGCCGCGTGAAGCGCAGCGTGCCGTGAGCGAGGGGCTGGGCAAAAAACAGCTTGTCGCGGCGGTTGAACTGGCCTGCCAATCCCCTGAAGCCGGTATCCGCCGTCGCGCCGGTGACCAGCGTGGCGATGCTGGCGATCACGCCGGCGACGCCGGCATCGCGGGCCTCGGCCAGGTCGACGCGGATCTCGCCGCGTACCGGCAGATCGCTGCCGTAGAGCGCGGCCAGCGCCGCCCGCGTCATCAGGAAGGCGGAGGCCACGGTCGGGCAGCTGTGGCCAGCGAGGCGTACGGCATCTTCGTAACGGTAGTCGATCAGGCCATCCTGCGCCGCGCCGAGAAATTCGGCCAGGGGGTCGCGCAGACGGATATTCGGAGCGGCAGCGAAAAAATCGGGAAATTGCATTTTGTTACTTTCTCGAAGTGGGGTTGTGAAGGGAGAGCGCGGTAAGATAGTAACAGTTTACTTACCAAACTCTTGAACTACTCATGCCGCATTTCCTATCGATTGATACATCAACCGCCGAACCGCGTCAGCGCCATTCGGCGGCGGCGCGCCGTCAGGAGACCGTGAGCGCAGTCGTCGATCTCGCCCGCGAACACAGTCCGGAAGGTATTACCACCCAGGCCATCGCGGCACGCATCGGGGTGACCCACGGAGCGTTGTTCCGCCACTTTGCCGACAAGGCATCGATCTGGGAGGCCGTGTTCGACTGGCTGGGCGCCCAGTTGGGGCGCGTCGCCGATACCGCCATGGCCGCCGGGGGGACGCCGCTGGAGACCCTCGAGCGCCTGTTCTACGCCCAGGTCGCCTTCGTCGCCAGCCATCCCGGCGTGCCGCGCATCCTGTTCAATGAATTGCAGCGGCCTGCCGGCTCGGTATTGTCGGGTGTGGCGCGCCGCATCGTCGGTGGCTATCGCGAGCGGGTCAAGACCCTGATCCGGCGCGCCCAGGAAGCCGGGGAGTTACCCGCTGCGCTGGACGAAGAAGCGGCCGCCTTGCTGTTCATTGGCACGGTGCAGGGGCTGGTGGTGCAAAGCACCCTGTTTTACGGAACGCTCGATCTGCGCGAGGCGGCGCAGCGCATCTTTCCCCTTTTGCTCGATGGTTTTCGTGGAGCGAATAATTCATGAAACGCAATCTCGTCCTCGGCGTTCTCGCCGCTCTATTCATCGTCGCTTTCGGCTGGATCGTCGCCACCCAGGGGCCGCTGGCGGCCGTCAAGGTAACGCTGGCCGAAGCCCGGGAAACTCGCCTCGAACGCAGCCTGTTCGGCATCGCCACCGTCGAGGCACGGCGCAGCCACAGCATCGGCCCGACGCTGGCCGGGCGCGTGGCCAAGGTGCTGGTCGATCAGGGCGACGCCGTCAAGGCCGGTCAGCTGCTGGCCGAGATGGAACCGGTCGATCTCGATGCGCGCCTCGCCGCCGGGGCTGCGGCTGCCGCCGGGGCAGCGCAGCGCGTGCAATCGGCGGAGGCCGCGCTGGCCGAAGCGGGCAGCCGCGCCAGACTGGCGAAAAACAGCGCCGACCGCTACGCCGATTTGCGCAAGAAGAATTTTGTCAGTCAGGAAGCCGCCGATGCCAAGGCATATGAAGCGGCGGCCGCGCAGTCCGCCCGTGAGTCAGCCGCCGCCGCGCTGGCCGGCGCGAAAGAGGAAGTGCGCCGTGCGCAATCCGATCTCGCCGGCACGGGCAAGAGCCGTGAGCACCTGCGGCTGGTCAGTCCGGTCGATGGCATCGTCACGGCGCGTCTCGCCGAGCCCGGTTCGACGGTGGTCGCCGGTCAGGCGGTGGTACAGATGATCGATCCGGCCAGCCTGTGGCTGCGCGTGCGCATCGATCAGGGACGTTCGCAGGGGCTGGCGGTGGGGCTGGCAGCGGACATTGCGCTGCGCTCGCGTCCCGGCGAAAAACTTGCCGGCCGCGTCGAGCGCGTCGACTGGGTCGGTGACGCGGTGACCGAGGAGCGCATCGCCAATGTGGTGTTCGACAGCACGCCCGCCGGTATCGCCATCGGCGAATTGGCGGAAGTCACCCTGCGCCTGCCGGCCATCGAAAAAGCGCTGGCGGTTCCCGCCGCCGCGCTGCAACGGCAGGGCAATCAAAGCGGCGTCTGGCAGCCGGCCGAGGGCAAGGCGCGTTTCGCGCCGGTCACGCCCGGCGTGCTCTCGGCGGACGGCCTGGTGGAAATCCGCCAGGGAATCGGTGCTGGCGACACGGTGATCGTGCATAGCGCCAAGGCGCTCGGCGAGGCCACCCGCATCCAGCCAGTGGAAAAACTGAAATGATCAACCTCGCCAGCCGCGACGTCCTGCATGGCTGGGGCAAGTTCCTGTTCACCGGCATCGGGCTGGGGCTGCTGATCGGCGCGACGCTGACCATGGCCGGCGTGTTCCGCGGTATGGTCGACGACGGCCAGGTGCTGATCGACAACAGCGGCGCCGACCTGTGGGTGGTGCAGCAGGGCACGCTCGGCCCGTATGCGGAACCTTCGTCGATCCGCGACGATGCGTGGCGCGGTATCGCCGGCATCGAGGGCGTGGCGGAAACCGGCAACGCGGCCTACCTGACCATCCAGATGGCGCACGCCGGCAAGGACACGCGCGTGATGATCGTCGGCATCGAAGTGGATCGGCCGCACCGCCCTGGCGCGCCGCCCTACCTGACCGCCGGCCGACCGATCCTGCAGGGCCACTACGAAGCCATCGCCGACGAACGCGCCGGTCTGAAACTTGGCGAGCGCGTGAAGATTCGCCGCCATGACTACACGGTCGTGGGTCTGACGCGACGCATGGTGTCTTCGAGCGGCGACCCGATGATCTTCGTGCCGCTCAAGGACGCGCAGGAAATCCAGTTCCTCAAGGACAACGACGCGCTGGTCAATGAACGCGCACGCACCGCCGCCAATCCGGCTTTCAATCGTCCCGGCGTGCCCGGTCTGCTCGAAGCCGCGCAGGCCAGCGCCACACAGGCGAAAAGCGTGAATACCGTGCTGGTGCGTTTGACGCCCGGCGCCGATCCGGCCAGGGTGGCTGGCGAAATCGAGCGCTGGAAGCGGCTCACCGCCTACACCCGGGCGCAGATGGAAGACATCCTCATCGCCAAGCTGATCGCCACCTCGGCCAAGCAGATCGGCATGTTCCTCGTCATCCTCGCCATCGTCACCGCCGCCATCGTCGCTTTCATCATCTACACCATGACGCTCGCCAAGGTGCGCGAAATCGCCGTGCTCAAACTCATCGGCGCGAAGAACCGCATCATCGCCGGCATGATCCTGCAACAGGCGCTGGCGCTCGGCGTCATCGGCTTTCTCGTCGGCCGGATTTCCGCCGGCCTGTGGGGACCGGCCTTTCCCAAATACGTGCTGCTGCTGCCGCAGGATGCCATCGGTGGCTTCGCCATCGTGCTGGCGATCTGTGCGCTGGCGAGCAGCGTCGCCATCCGCGCCGCATTGCGCATCGACCCCGCCGAGGCGATTGGAGGATGACGATGGACAAGACGAAAGAGATTCCCGCCATCCAGCTGACCGGCCTGAAAAAGCGCTACGGCACCGGCGATGCCGCCGTCGATGCGCTGAAGGGCGTCGACATGACCATCTGGCCCGGCGAGGTGGTCGGCCTGGTTGGCCCCAGCGGCTCGGGCAAGAGCACGCTCCTGAAATGCCTCGGCGCGGTGATCGAACCCACCGGCGGGCGCATGGAACTGGCCGGCGACGTGATCTACGACGATGGCTGGAAAATCCCCGACCTGCGCGCGTTGCGCCGCGACCGCATCGGCTTCGTTTTCCAGGCACCCTACCTGATCCCGTTTCTGGATGTCACCGACAACGTCGCGCTGCTGCCGATGCTCGCCGGCCAGGACAATGCCAGCGCCCGCAAGCGCGCACTGGAACTCCTCACCGCCCTCGACGTGCAGCACCGCGCCGGCGCGCAGGTCTCGCAACTCTCTGGCGGCGAGCAGCAGCGCGTCGCCATCGCCCGCTCGCTGGCCAACCATGCGCCGGTGATCCTCGCCGACGAACCGACCGCGCCGCTCGACTCGGAGCGCGCGCTGACGGTGGTGCGCATCCTCAACGATCTGGCGCGCGAATACCGCACCGCGATCATCGTCGTCACCCATGACGAGAAGATCATCCCGACCTTCAAGCGGATCTATCACATCCGCGACGGCAAGACGCACGAAGAGGCGGGCGAGGGGCGGCCGATCTGAGGTAAGAAAAAGTCGGCCCTGGCGGGACGGCGTGCTGTGATGCGAGGATCCGATATTCGCGGCTTGCCCGGCTTCATGCCGCCAGTTCCGCCGCCGCGCTGACGCATGCGCGCCGGTGCAGGGCCATCAGGAAGTCCTTGCGCAGCAGCATGCCGACGAAGTGTCCCTGCGTATCCACCACCGGCATGGCGCGCCCGGGGTGGCGGGTGAATGCGTTCAGCACGTCTTCGAATTTCGCCGCGACGGAAATCGTGACGGCCGGGGTAGTCATCGCCTCGGCAACGCGCGTCTCGTGGCAGCGATGCGTGAAGCTGCCCGGATCACCGATCAGGCGCAGCATCAGTTCGAGAAAGCTTTTCGCCTTGAGGCGGCGCAGGAAATCGGCTTCCGTGAGGATGCCGATCACGCGCCGCCCGGCGTCGAGCACCGGCAGCCCCTTGTAGCCGCTCGCCGCGATGCGGCTGGCCGCCTGGTCCATCGGCAGGTCGGCCGTCAGTGGCGTCATGTCGCTGCGCATCAGCGATGCCGGGCTGACTTTGCCGAGGAGGTGCTCGACCGCGCTGGCGTGCGCCAGGTGGTAGATCAGGCGGAAGTCCTCGGTGCTGACGTCGAGATAGCCCGGGATGCGATCCATCGCGGCGAGGATGTCGCGATCCGAGAGTTCGATCTCGTCGATTTCGCAAATTCCCGCGGCGGGGGGGTGGCCGTGCGTCGCCGGCTTCATGGCGGGGCGCTCAGCCCGTGCTCCAGGCACGCGGGCGCTTCATGCCGGCGACCTTGCAAGCCTGGGCGGGATAGCCGTAGGGAAACAG
>CAYNCH010000109.1:0-6206 GCA_964395815.1 uncultured Methyloversatilis sp. | reverse complement strand
GCCTGATGATGCAGACCTGGGGCGGTGAGGTGCTGGCCAGCCCGACCAACCTGACTCAGGCCGGCCGCGACATCCTCGCCAGGGACCCGAACAACCCCGGCAGCCTCGGCATCGCCATTTCCGAGGCGGTCGAGGAAGCGGTCTCCGATCCCGACACCAAGTACGCGCTCGGCTCGGTGCTCAACCACGTGCTGCTGCACCAGACGGTGATCGGCCTCGAAGCCAAGAAACAGTTCGAGAAGATCGGCGAATACCCGGACATGATCTTCGCCCCCTGCGGCGGCGGCTGCAATTTCGCCGGCGTGACCTTCCCCTTCTTGGGCGATGCAGCGGCCGGCGACAAGCGTGCTCAGAAGATCCGCATGGTCGCCGTCGAACCGGCGTCCTGCCCGACGCTGACCAAGGGCGTGTATGCCTATGATTTCGGCGACGCCACCGGCTACACACCGTTGATGAAGATGTACACCCTCGGCCACGATTTCATGCCACCCGGCATCCACGCTGGCGGCCTGCGCTACCACGGCGATTCGCCGTTGGTGTCGCAGCTCTATCACGAGAAGCTGATCGAGGCGGTGGCGGTGCCGCAGGTCGGTACCTTCGAGGCCGGCGTGATGTTCGCCCGTGCCGAGGGCATCATCCCGGCACCGGAATCGGCCCACGGCATTCGCGCCTGCATCGACGAAGCCTTGCGCTGCAAGCAGACCGGCGAGCCGAAGACGCTGTTCTTCAACCTGTCCGGCCACGGCCATTTCGACATGAGCGCCTACGAAAGCTATTTCGCCGGCAAGCTGACCGACTTCGAGTATCCGGACGAGGCGATCCAGGAATCGCTGCGCCACCTGCCGAAGGTAGGTTAACGTGGGACACCTTGCGTGCTAACCGGCATGCGGTTGGCATTTCTGATCCTGCTGCTGGCCAACGTAGCCCTGCTCTTCTGGGGACAGGGCTACCTGGGCGCCGCGGCGGCAGGGCGCGAACCGGAGCGCATCGGCCGGCAAAAGGTGCCCGAGCTATTGAGCATTCTGCCCGCCGATACCGCGCCCTTGCCGGCCGTCCCCGCAAAGCCGGCCATCGCCTGCAAACGCATCGAGGGATTGAACGGCAGCGAGACCACCCTCCTGCGCGATACCCTCGGCACGCTTCCTGACTGGCAACTCGTGATGACACCGCAAGCACAGGAGCCGGCGCACTGGATCGTCATCCCCGCACTCGCCAACCGGGCACAAGCAGAGCGCAAGAAGAGCGAACTGGAGGGGTTAGGTGTAACGGATGGCGAGATCATCGAGGATGCCGCGCAGGGTGGTTTCGCCGTTTCTCTCGGCGTGTTTCGCGATCGGCAACGCGCGGAAGAGTTGCTTCGATCGCTGACCAAGAAGGGGGTGCGCTCCGCCGAGCTTGGCAAGCGTGAGTTGCCGGCTGAACGCTATACGCTCGATCTGCGCGCCCCCGCTGCCGTACTCGACAGCAAGCTGCCGGAGCTGATGGCCACGCTGCCGCAAGCATCGGCCCATGACTGTACGGTTCCATGACCCGACCCTTCGTGGTCGGTCTCACCGGTGGCATCGGTAGCGGCAAGAGTGCCGCCGCCGAGGTATTTTCCACACTGGGAGCGACGGTAATCGATACCGATGCTATCGCACACGCTCTGACGGCACCGGGCGGCGACGCCATTCCCGCGCTGATCGCCGCGTTCGGGGACCAGGTCATCGCCCCGGACGGTGCGCTGGACCGTGCGGCGATGCGGCGCCGCATCTTCATGGACCCGGCGGAACGGCAGCGGCTCGAAGCCATTCTCCATCCCCTGATTCGCAGCGTGGTGGATGCACACATCCACCGTCTCGCCGGCACCGACTTTTCCAGCTATGTGGTCCTCGTCGTCCCCCTTTTGCTTGAGTCGGGCAGCTACCATGACCGTGTCGACCGGATTGCCGTTGTCGATTGCCCCGAAGATCTGCAAGTCAAGCGCGTGATGGCACGCAGTGGATTGTCTGCCGCCGAGGTGCGCGCCATCATCGGAGCCCAGGCATCCAGACAGGCCCGGCTCGCCGCCGCGGACGACGTGATTCACAACGATGGCAACCGGGACCAACTGGCCCGTCAGGTGCTTGTATTGCATGACGGCTACGTCGACCACGTCCGCATGCACTGCAGTGCCAACGAAAATGCGGAAAAGCGATGATGCGGCCGGATTACCGTCGAGTTCCCGTTTGAGCTTTGGGCATAAATCCGCGAGAATGGCGCCACTCACATCCGGGCCGGCGCGTGATCACCTACGAATACCCCCTCAATGAGCGCATCCGAACGCTGCTGCGTCTCGAAGATCTCTTCGAGAAAGTGCTCTATTTCGCCGACACCGAGGGGCCTCACGAGCATCATGTCGCACTGGTGACGCTGTTCGAGATCCTTGAAGTCGCCAGTCGCGCCGACCTAAAGTTCGACCTTGCCCAGGAACTCGAACGCCAGCGTCAGATCCTGCTGTCCTTCCGCAATAATCCTGATATCTCCGAAGAAGCGCTGTCGGGGGCGCTCTACGAAATCGAGCAAGCCTCGACGGCACTGCTCGCCATGCAGGGCAAGACCGGCCAACACCTGCGCGAGAACGAGTGGCTGATGGGCATCAAGAACCGGGCCGGCATTCCCGGCGGCGTCTGCGAGTTCGACCTGCCTTCATATCACTTCTGGCTCAACCGCGATCCGGCCCAGCGCAGCCGCGATATTTCCGGCTGGGTCTCGCCGCTCTTGCCGATCCGGGCCGCCTTCGCGATCGTCTTGCGCCTGTTGCGCGCTTCCGGCCGTGCCGAACCGCAGATGGCCGGCCACGGCGCCTTCCAGCAGATGCTCTCCGGACGCACCGCCCAGCTGATCCGCCTGCGCCTCTCGCAAACCCAGGCCGCCGTGCCGGAAATCAGCGCCAACAAATACGCGCTCAACATCCGCTTCACCGTACCGGACACCGACATGCGTCCGAAACAGACCGAAGCCGACATTCCATTCGAGCTTACCTACTGCAACCTGTGAGTAGCACCCGCGTCGTCCCGTGCCCGCACTGCGGAGCCCCGGTTGTCTGGGGAGCGCAAAGCCCGTTCCGTCCGTTCTGTTCGGAGCGCTGCCGTCAGATCGATCTCGGCGCCTGGGCAAATGAAAGCTACCGCGTGCCGGGCGAGGCACCTCCCGACGAATTCGCAGTCCCGGAAATCAGCCCCACGCCGCGCGTATAGCCGCGATGCCGTGGGCCCCGGACGCGCGGGCGATGCCCAGGTCGTCCGGTCCCAATCCGCCGATTGCATAGACCGGCAAGGGAAGTCCCGCGACGAGCCGGGCATAGGCTTCCCAGCCGATTCCCGGCTTCCCCGGATGCGATGCCGTGGCCTGCACCGGGCCTAGCACGGCGAAGTCAAGGCCAAGACGAGCGGCATGTTCCAGCTCATGCCGATCATGGCAGGAGGCGGCAACCAGCGGAAACGGCGGCCGCCGTTCCAGCGTCATCAACCGGGTAGCCGGAAGATGCAGGCCATCGGCGCCGGTATCGCGAACCAGCTGTGCATCACCGTTGACCAGCAGCCGGGCTCCCTGCTGCTGGCAGCGCGCCACGGCAGCCGCCGCGAACGCTTCACGTTGCCGCGGCGGCAGCCGACCCTCGCGCAACTGGACCAGGCGTACCCCACGCGTCAGCGCGGTATCGAGTTGGGCAAGCTGCGCCTCGACGCCGACCTGCCAGGCCTGCGTGATGGCATACACTGCGGGCAATGCGAGCGCGGCCAGCACCGACACATTGGCCGGCAGCATCGGCGCCACGGTGGTCGCGCCGGGGCGCTGCCATTCGAGGGCCGCATGCACATGATCGCGAATTTCTCCCGACCAGGCCGTGACGCGGAAGAAATGCAGCCGCACGTGCGCGTGTTCATAAACATGTTCGCGGACGATCCAAGGCGATGCATCGACCACCCTGATTTCAAGCTCCTCGTGCAGTTCGCGCACCAGCGCCTCGCGCGGCGACTCGCCCGGCTCGACCTTGCCGCCCGGAAATTCCCAATAGCCGGGGTAAAAGGTGTCGGCAGCGCGCTGACCCAGCAGGAAGCTGCCATCCGGCCGCTGGATGACGGCCGCGGCGACCGCGGTGATCTTCACAGCTGTCGACCGGCGTAGTCCCGCGCGAACTGCCAGGCGACGCGTCCGCTGCGCGAGCCGCGCTGCAGCGCCCATTGCAGGGCCTCTTGACGCCACGGCTGCTCGCTTTGCTGCCGTCCTGCCGGCGCCGACTTTTCCTCCACGCCGAACTGGCCCAGCCAATGTGCGCAGATATCGAGATAGTGGTCCTGATCGAAGGGATAGAAAGACAGCCACAGGCCGAAGCGCTCGGACAGCGAGATCTTCTCCTCGGTCGTTTCGCCCGGATGGATCTCGCCATCCTCGCCGCGTACGGTCTCGCGGTTTTCGGCGAAGCGCTCGGGCATCAGGTGACGGCGATTCGAGGTGGCGTAGATCATCAGGTTCTCGGGCGGCGCGGCGACCGAGCCGTCGAGCGCGCTCTTGAGCGCCTTGTAGCCGGGTTCGGACGCCTCGAAGGAGAGGTCGTCGCAAAACACGATGAAGCGCTCCGGCCGGCCGGCAACAAGATCGATGATCTCGGGCAGGCCCAGCAGATCGTTGCGGTCGACCTCGATCAGACGCAGGCCCTGCTTCGCGAACTTCGCCAGCACGCCCTTCACCAGCGACGACTTCCCGGTGCCGCGCGCGCCGGTGAGCAGCACGTTGTTGGCCGGCTTGCCGGCGACGAACTGGTGCGTGTTGCGCTCGATGGCGGCCTTCTGGTCGTCGACACCCTTGAGGTCGGCGAGGCGGATACGGTGAGGATGGCGTACCGGCTCCAGCCGGCCCGGCATGCCGCGCCAGCGGAAGGCGACGGCGTTCCAGTCGGGGGGCGCCGCCGGCCCAGGCAGGAGCGATTCGGCACGCGCGACGAGCGATTCGAGGCGCTGGATCAGGGATTCAAGTCCTTGCATCGGGTAAGCTTCCTTCCATGATGCTGCGCAATTTAACACTCTCCGCCCTGGTCACCGTGCTCGCCGCGTGCGCCACGGTGCTGCCTCCCCCCGCCCCGGTCTGTCCGCCCTGTGTCGAACCGGAAAAGCCGAAGCCGGCCGCCAAGCCGCTGCAGCCGGCCGAATGGCGCGACCTGCCCGGCTGGGAGGCCGACGACCACGCCGCCGTGCTCGACCTGTTCCGCGCCGAATGCGCGACGCTGGGCAAGCGGCCGCTCTGGCTATCCACCTGCGAATCCGCGGCAAAAGTCGGCGCTGGCCAGACGGCGCGCGGCTGGTTCGAAGAAAACTTCCGCCCCTGGCAGCTCGTCAATCCGGACGATTCGCGCGAAGGACTCGTTACCGGCTACTACGAGCCGGTGGTACGCGGCAGCCGAACCAAAAAGCCGCCCTTCACCGTGCCGGTCTTTGCTCCCCCGGACGACCTGATCGTCGTCGATCTCGCCAGCCTATATCCGGAACTCAAGCACATGCGCCTGCGCGGCCGCATCGAGGGGCGCAAGCTGGTCCCCTACTTCAGCCGGGCGGAATGGGCGGCCGAGGAAGAGCGGCGCGCCGGGCAGGCGCTGCTCTGGCTGGACGATCCAATCGGTTTCTTCTTCCTGCAGATCCAGGGCTCCGGGCAGGTCGAGCTCGACGACGGCAGCCGCGTACGCATCGGCTATGCCGACCAGAACGGCCATCCCTACCGCTCGATCGGCAAGTGGCTGATCGAACAGGGCGAACTGCAATCGCACGAGGCCTCGATGCAGGGCATCCGGGCATGGGCCGAGCGCAACCCGCAACGGCTGCAGGAGTTGCTCGCCGCCAATCCGAGCCTGGTGTTTTTTCGCGAACTGAAAGCCGAAGGCAGCGGGCCGCCCGGGGCACTGGGCGTGCCGCTGACGCCGGAACGTTCGATCGCCGTCGATCCGCGCCACACGCCGCTCGGCGCGCCGGTCTGGCTCGCCGCGACGCGGCCGAACAGCGAGGAACCCCTGCAGCGGCTGATGCTGGCGCAGGACACCGGCGGCGCGATCCGCGGCCCGGTGCGCGCCGACTTCTACTGGGGCAGCGGCCCGAACGCCGGCGCGCTGGCCGGCCGCATGAAACAGCGAGGCAGTCTGTGGGTCCTGCTGCCGCGCTGGCACGAACCCTGATTTACAGGTTCTTCCCGAACCACTC
>CAYNCH010000108.1:0-6263 GCA_964395815.1 uncultured Methyloversatilis sp. | reverse complement strand
CAAACTGCCGCCCCCGCACCTGGCCGACGATGACGAGGAGTGGGAAGAGTTTTGACGCAGGCTCCCCGGCAGATTTGACAGCCGCCCAAGCGACGGATAGATTACTGACCCCTTGGTCATTATCTATTCGCCGCCACGCATGCTGTCTTCCACCTCCCGCGTTCCCGCAGTCTTAGCCGTCCCAGCCGACTCGGCAACGGCTTCCGTTCCCCGTCGCCGTCGTCGCAAGGATGCCCGCCCGGCTGAACTGACCGCCGCCGCCCTCGACCTGTTCGTCGCAAAAGGCTACGCCGCCACGCGGCTCGATGATGTTGCCACCTGCGCAGGGGTGTCGAAAGGCACCCTGTATCTCTATTTCGACAACAAGGAAGCGCTGTTCAAGGCGGTTGTGCGCGAGGGCCTGCTGCCGGCATTGGCGGAGGGCGAGGCGCTGGCCGAGAGCTTTCGCGGCAGCAGCGAGGATCTGCTCCGCGAAGTGATGCAGGGTATGTGGCGGCTGATCGGCTCGCAACGGATCGGCGGCATTCCCAAGCTGATCTTTGCGGAAGCGCGCAACTTTCCGGAGATCGCCAGCTTCTATCACGAGGAGGTGATTCGGCGTGGCATGGCCTTGATCGGCTCGGTGATCCGGCGCGGCGTCGAGCGGGGCGAATTTCGTGCGCTCGATGTCGATGCGGCGACGCTGCTGGTCATGTCGCCGGTACTGATGCGCATGGTCTGGCGGCATTCCCTCGATTGCTGCGAAGCGCTGTGCGTCGATGACGACACCTATTTCGCCGAATATTTCGAGCTGACGTTGCGCGGGCTGCGCGCGAAAAGGAAAACCCGGTGAAGTACAGGATCTGGGGCCTCGCGGCCGCCACCATCGGGATGCTGGTTGCTTGCAGCAAGGCGCCGGACACGAGCAATGTTGGTCAGGCTGGCGAAGCTGGCCAATCCGGCCAGGGCGCGACGCTGTCCGTGGTCACCCGGCCGCTGGCCGAAGTGGCCATCCACCCCGAGCGCAGCGCGCCCGCCGCCGTGGTCGGCAAGCACGAGGCGCGTGTGTCGGCGGAGGTTTCTGCTGCGATTCTCGCCTTGCCGGTCGATGTCGGCCAGCGCGTCGCCAAGGGCGCGGTCGTCGCCCGACTCGACAGCCGTGACGCGGCCCTGGCGCTCGAACGCGCCGAGGCGGCCCTGGCCCAGGCGCAGGCGCGCCACGACCAGGCGGCGGCGCAACTGCAGCGCGCGCGGACGCTGCGCGACAAGAATTTCTACTCGGCCGAGGCGCTGACGCTCAAGGAAACCGAATTCGCCGCGGCCGCCGCCGACCGGCGCGCCGCCGTCGCGCAACGCGATACCGCCCGCCGTACCGTGGCCAAGCACACGCTCGTCGCGCCTTTCGACGCCGTGGTGCGCGCGCGCAGCGGCCAGGTCGGCGAACTGGCCGCACCTGGTTCCGTGCTGCTGACGCTGGTGTCGGCCGATGCGCTCGAACTCGCGGTGCAGCTGCAGCCGCAGGATGCCGCAGCGTTCACGAGTGCCGTCCCGCCGGCGCCGACTTTTGCGACAGCGGGCAATCGCCATGAACTGAAGCTGCTGCGCGTCTCGCCGGCGCAGAATCGCGAATCGCGCAGCGTCGAGGCACGCCTTGCCTTCGTCGGTGCACCGCCGGCCGCCGGCACCGAGGGGCGACTGGTCTGGCAGGCGACTGATGCGTGGCTGCCGGCCGATCTGCTGGTACGGCGCAACGGCCAATTGGGCGTATTCGTCGCCGCTGACGGCAAGGCCCGCTTCCACCCGTTGTCCGGCGCGCAGGAAGGCCGCCCGGCGCCGCTCGATCTGCCGGCGGACACGACGATCGTCACCCAGGGCCGCCATGCCCTGCAGGATGGCCAGGGTCTGAAATAGGGCTGCGATGAACTTCTACCGCAAGCTGCTCGCCAACCATCCGCTGGCCAACATCGCCTTCCTGGTGGTGCTGGCGATGGGGGCGCTGGCCTACCTGACGATGCCGCGCGAGCAGGACCCGGAGATCAATTTCAACTGGGTCGTCATCACCACCATCCTGCCCGGTGCGTCGCCGGAGGATGTGGAGAAGCGCGTCACCAAGCCGCTCGAAGACGCGATCAAGGGCGTGGCCGACGTGCGCTTCTCGATGTCCTCGTCCCGCGAAAACGTGTCGAACATCCTGGTGCGCTTCCGCGAGATTTCCGAGCGCGTGTTCGACAAGCGCGTGAACGACCTGCGGCGCGACATCCAGAACAAGGCATCGAGCGAACTGCCGGCCGAGGCGAAGGATCCGCGCGTGCTGGAGATCACCACGTCGAACGGCTTTCCGACCGCGCTGGTGGTGGTCAGGGGCGGCGCCAACGACGAGGTGCTGCGCCGCCAGGCGAAACTGCTGCGCGACGATTTCGAGCGCATGGCCGGCATCGACCAGGTGTTCGCCACCGGCCTCGCCGACCCCGAGTTGCGCATCGAATACGACAACGCGGCGCTGGCCAACCGCAACCTCACCGGCGCCGACGTGTCCGATGCCGCCTTCGCCTGGTTCCGCGACACCTTCGCCGGCAAGATCGAAACAGAAACCCACGACGGCCGCGACGCCTGGCTGGTGCGCGTGGTCGGCCAGCATGCCGACCCGGAACGCATCGCGCAGATTCCCGTTGGCAAGGGCCGGGATCAGGCGCCGCTCGACAGCGTGGCGACGGTGACGCGCGCGCGCGCCGAGCCGACCAGCCTGGCCAGCCACGACGGCCGCTCTGCCGTGATGCTGGCGCTCACCAAGAAAAGCAAGATCAATACGCTCGACCTGATCGCGCGCATCAATGCCTTCATCGCCGAGAAGAACGCCACGCTCGCCGCCGAGGGCGTCAGCCTGCAACTGGTGGACGACCAGACCCACAAGACGCGCGAATCGATCCAGATCATGGAATCGAATGCGCTGGTCGGCCTGCTGGTGGTGTTGGCGATCTGCTGGCTGTTCCTCGGGCCGCGCATTGCCGCGCTGGTCGGCGTTGGCCTGCCGTTTTCGCTGGCTGGCACGTTTGCCGTGCTCGGCGCGCTCGGCTATTCGGTGAATATCTCCGTGCTGCTCGGCGTCGTCATCGCGCTCGGCATGCTGGTGGACGATGCCGTGGTGGTGGTCGAATCGATCTACTACAAGATGCAGCGCGGGCTGGAGGCGTTCGATGCCAGCCTTGCCGCCATGCGCGAGGTGTTCGCACCGGTCACGTCGTCGGTGCTGACGACGATGGCCGCCTTCCTGCCGCTGATGCTGCTGACCGGCATCATCGGCAAGTTCATGTTCGTGATCCCCTTCATCGTCACCCTGGCGCTGGCGATCAGCCTGATCGAGGCTTACTGGATATTGCCGGTGCATGTGGTGACGGCGGGTGGGCAGCCGCCGGCCGACGACTGGCGGGCGCGCTTCAATCATCGGCTGCGCGTCAAATATGCGCGGGCGCTGATTGGCGTGTTGCGCCGGCCGCGCCTGTCGCTGGCGGTCGCGGCGCTGCTGTTCGTCCTCGCCGGCGCGGCGATGGCCACCGGCGTGGTGCGCGTGCAGTTTTTCGCCTTCGATCCGCTGCGCATCTTTTATGTGAACGTCGATATGCCGGCCGGCGCTCCGCTCGAAGCCAGCCTCGCCGAGGCTGGCAAGCTCGAAGCCCGGGTGCGCGAGTTGCTGCCGGCCGCCGAGATCCGCAATTCCACCGCCTATGCCGGGATCAAATTCACCGACACCGAACCGCTCTACGGCGACGCCTACGGCCAGGTCGTCGTTTCGTTGCACCCCGGTGCGGCGGGTGGCCGCAGCGTGCCGGAAATCGTCGCGGCCCTGCGTCCGGAGATCGAAAGCCTGCCGAGTCCCGGCAAGATCAGCTTCACGCTGCTGTCGGGCGGGCCGCCGGTGACCAAGGCGGTGCGCGTGCGCGTGCGCGGCGACGATCCGCTGGAACTGCGCGCCGCCGCCGACGCGCTGCTGGACATCGTGAAGACCGTGCCGGGCATTCGCGACGTGACCGACGACGAGATTCCCGGCCGGCCGCAACTGGTGCTCGAACTGGACCGCGAGGCGCTGCGCGCGGCGGGCCTCGATGCGGCGCGCGTGGCGCGACTGGTGCGCCTGGCGGTGGATGGCGAGATCGTCGCGCAGACGCGCCATCTGGGCGAAAAGGTCGAGCTGCGCGTGCGGGCAAAGCGCGACGGCGATACGGTGGGCCACGACATCCTCAATCTGCTCGACGATCCCGTCAGCCTCGGCAACGGCCAGACCACCACGCTCGGCGCGCTGGTCAGGGCCGAGACGAAAACCGGTGCGGGCGTCATCAAGCATTACAACCTGGTGCGTGCGATCACCGTCGAGGCCGATCTCGACAAGACCGTCACCGATACCGTTGAGGCTGACCGGCTGATCCAGGCCGCCTGGCCGCAGGTGGCGGCGCAGTTCCCGAACGTCAGCCTCGATTTTTCCGGCGAGATGGAAGACATCCGCGAAAGCCTCGATTCGATGAAGATCCTCTTCCTGCTCGGCGTCGGACTGATCTACCTGATCCTCGCCGCGCAGTTCAGGAGCTACTGGCAGCCGCTCCTGATCCTCGTCACCGTGCCGCTGGCCTTTACGGGCGTGGCGTTCGGCCTGGCGCTGTCGCGGAACCCGTTGTCGCTGTACACACTCTACGGCGTCATCGCGCTGACCGGCATCGCGGTGAACTCGGCCATCGTGCTGATCGACGCCGCCAATGAACGGCTGAAGGACGGCATGAGCGTGCTGCACGCGGCGGTGTATGCGGCGCGGCGGCGCGTGGTGCCGATCCTCATCACCTCGGTGACGACCATCGGCGGCCTGTTCTCGCTCGCCTTCGGTCTCGCCGGCTCCTCGCTGCTGTGGGGGCCGGTCGCCCAGTCGATCGTCTGGGGGCTGGCCTTCTCCACCGTACTCACCCTGTTCGTCATTCCCCTTCTGTACTGGATGGCCATGCGCCGTCGGAAAGTCGCGTCATGAACTATGCCTTGCTCCTGCTGATTCCCTTGCTGGTCGCTTGCGGCGAGAAAGCCCCGCCGCCCGAGGCGATCGATACCGGCCCGAAGCTCGTCAAGGCGATAAAAGTCGGCGCTGGCGGAACGGCGGCAGAACAAGCTTATAGCGGCGAAGTGCGCGCACGCATCGAAACCCCGCTGGCCTTCCGCATCGGCGGCAAACTGGTCGAGCGGCACGTCGATGTTGGCGCGCGCGTCAAGGCCGGCCAAGTGCTGGCGCGTCTCGATGCGGCCGACCAGCAGCTCGCCGTGGCGCAGGCCGAGGCGAATCGCTCGCTCGCCGAGGCCGAGTTGAAACGCACACAGGAGCTGCGGCAGAAAAACTTCATCAGCGCCGCCGCGCTCGATGCCAGGCAGACTACCGCCACCGCCGCCGCCGCGCAGGCCAGGCTGGCGAAAAACCAGACGGCCTACACGACGCTGACGGCCGATGCCGCCGGTGTGGTCGCCGCCGTGCTGGCCGAGCCGGGACAAGTGGTCGGCGCGGGACAGGCCATCGTGCGGCTGGCGCGCGACGGCGCCCGCGAGATTGCTATCGCCGTGCCCGAGTCGCGTCTTGCCGCGCTAAAAGTCGGCGCCGGCGGGACGGCACAGTTGTGGGACGGCCGCGAATTCGCCGGCCGGGTGCGCGAGATCGCCCCGGCTGCCGATCCGGCGACGCGCACCTTCGCCGTGCGCTTCGCCCTCACCGATGCGCCGGCCGACCTGCCGCTGGGCCTGTCGGCCAGTGCGCGCTTCGCGCAGGCGGCGGCTACCGAGCTCGTCGTGCCGCTGGCGGCGATCCTGCAACAGGGCGAGAAAGCGGCGGTGTGGGTGATCGCGGAAGACGGTGCGGTGCGCCAGCAGCCGATCGAAGTCGCCCGCTACAGTGATGGCGGTGCGGTGGTGAAGTCCGGGCTGATGGGCGGCGAAACCATTGTCGCGGCCGGTGCCTTCAAGCTGTCCGCCGGCGAAAAAGTCAGGATCGCCCAGCCATGAAAGGCCCGAACCTCTCCGAATGGGCGCTGGAGCACCCGTCGATGGTGCTCTACCTGATGATCGTGCTGATGGTCGGCGGCACGCTGGCTTTCCTCAAGCTCGGCCGCGCCGAAGATCCCGACTTCACCTTCAAGGTGATGGTGGTGCGCACGCTGTGGCCGGGCGCGACGGCGCAGCAGGTGGAAAGCCAGCTGACCGAGCGCATCGAGAAGAAGCTGCAGGAAACGCCCTATCTGGACATCCTGAAATCGGCCTCGCGCGCC
>CAYNCH010000107.1:0-6312 GCA_964395815.1 uncultured Methyloversatilis sp. | reverse complement strand
GGTTCGAAGGTGTCGGTGAAGGCGCGGTTGCGCAGTTGCGCCCCTGAAAGCTTGAGGCGGTTGTTCGGGTTGTAGGTCGGCAGGTTGGCCAGCGCCAGGATCTCGCCGGACTTGGCGTCCAGCACAACGATACCGCCGGCCTTGGCCTTGTGGTCGACGAGCGCCTTCTTGAGCTGGGCGTAGGCGAGATATTGCAGCTTGGCGTCGAGTGCGAGAACGACGTCCTTGCCGTCTTGGGGGACGTGAATCGATTCCACATCTTCGACGATCTGGCCGCGGCGGTCCTTGATGACCCGGCGACTGCCCGGCTTGCCGGCAAGCGGCGCCTCCATCGCCAGCTCGATGCCCTCCTGGCCGACATCCTCGGCACCGGTAAACCCGAGCATGTGTGCGCTGACTTCGCCCGAGGGATAGTAGCGACGATATTCGTTCTGAAAGTGAATGCCCGGCAACTTGAGTTCGCCGATGCGCGCGGCGACATCGGGCGCGATGCGCCGCTTGAGATAGACGAAGTCGCGTTCGGCGGCAAGCCGGCGTGTCAGCTCCCGGGCATCGGTATCGAGCAGCTTGGCCAGCTCGCGGGTTTGGGCCGGGGAGAGGCGGGCGTCTTCGGGAATCGCCCAGACCGATTTGACGGGTGTGGAGATGGCCAGAACGTCGCTATGGCGATCGAGGATGCGGCCGCGTGTGGCCGGCATCTCGATGACCCGTTCGTAGCGCGACTCGCCCTTGCCGATCAGGAAGTCCTTGTTGACTCCCTGCAGCCAGAACGATCGGGCGACCAGTGCGCTGGAACCCAGCAGCAGCAGGCCGAGGACGAAATGCGCGCGCCACGCCGGCAGGCGTTCGTCGAGGAGCGGGCTGCGCGTCAGTTTCATGGGCTTATCGTGACAATCTGTGCAGGTTTGGGCGCATGCATGCCGAGTCGCTGACGGGCGATTTCCTCGACGCGCGCATGGGTGGCCCAGGTGCTCTGCTCGAGCTGCAACTGGCCCCATTCGATATCGAGGGCGCGCATGCGTTCCTGTTCGCGCTCGTACTCGATCACCAGCTTGCGGGCCCGGTGATTCGACGAAACGGCGGCAAGGGCGCTGACCAGCACGAAGGCCAACAGGATCAGATTGAGGCGCGCCATGCTCAGAGCTTCTCCGCCACCCGCAGCGTCGCGCTGCGCGCCCGTGGATTGGTCGCCAATTCGGCGGCGCCGGCGCGGATGGCCTTGCCGACCAGCCGTACCGTCGGCGCCGGCAGGTCGGCGGCGCGCACCGGCACGCCCTTGGGCGGTTGCGGCGGATTGGCCGCATCGCGCAGGAAGCGTTTGACGATGCGATCTTCGAGCGAGTGAAAGCTGATCACGGCCAACCTCCCCCCCGGCCGCAAGCGGCCGAGCGCCTGCGGCAGCGTTAGCGACAGCTCCTCAAGCTCCCGATTGACGTGAATCCGTAGAGCCTGGAAGGTGCGCGTCGCCGGGTGCTGGCCTGGCTCGCGCGTGCGCACGACCGCCGCCACGAGCGCGGCAAGCTGTCCTGTGGATGAAATACGTTCGCGCTGCCGAGCAGCAACAAGCGCCTTTGCAACCGCATGAGCAAACCGTTCTTCGCCATAGTCACGTATCACCTCCTCGATTTCATGTTGTTCGGTCCGCGCCAGCCAGTCCGCCGCGGTCTCCCCTTGTGTCGTATCCATGCGCATGTCGAGCGGCGCATCGAAACGAAAACTCATGCCCCGTGAGGGGTCGTCCAGCTGCGGCGATGACACGCCGATATCCAGCAGGATTCCATCCGCGCACGAAATTCCCTGTGCCGCGAGCACCTGGTCCAGCCGGCTGAAGGCGGCATGGACCAGCGTGAAACGCGGATCCCCGATTTCCGCCCCGGCGGCAATCGCCTGCGGATCGCGATCCAGCGCGATCAGGCGTGCTCCTTGTTCCATGGGCCCCAGTTGCGCCAGGATGGCCCGGCTGTGGCCACCGCGTCCGAAGGTGCAGTCCACGTAAAGGCCGTCGGGCCGGATCGCCAGTGCTGCCAGCGTCTCGGCCAGCAGCACGGGGTGGTGTTCGTTCATCGCGGGCGATCACAGGGAGATGCCCTCGAATCCCGGCGGCGGTTGGTCGCCGGCCAGGGCCTCGAAGGCGGTTTCATGCTGGCGCCGCCAGCCGGCGTCGCTCCAGATCTCGAAGTGGGTGCCCATGCCGACCAGCCAGACCTGCTTGTCCAGGCCGGCGAAGTCGCGCAGTTCCGGGGCGACGAGGATACGGCCGGCAGCATCGATCTCGCTGTCGCGCGCATTGCCGACCAGCACGCGCTTGGCGGCGGCGGAGCGGGGGTCAAAACTGGGGGTGGCGAGGATGCGATCACGGATTGGCGTCCAGGCGGCTTCGGGGTAGAGCAGCAGGCAGCGGTGCGGATGGGCAGTGAGCACCAGACGGCCTTCGGCCGCCTGCGTCAGCGCGTCGCGATGACGCGCCGGAATCGCCAGCCGGCCCTTGGTATCCAGATTGAGCTGCGCCGCTCCCTGAAACACTTACCTTGTCTCCCACTAATCCCCACTTAGCCCCACTTTATTCCACCAAATTTGGGTAGTCAAGGAGAAAACTGGAAAATTTTTAGGCCTGACAAGGGCTTAGGTGAGTTTGTGATGAAATGGCGTGCGAATAAAATCCTTGCAAATCAATGAATGCGAAAGTTAAGTGAAAGTGGATTGTGAGGAGTGGGGGGGTGGAAGTCCGCCGATAAGCCGGGTTCTGTCGTGGGCAGCCATTCCTCTGGGACCGCCATTGCTGACGGCCTCTAGCAGCCTACCCGGAAGCGACGCGAGCCACGTCAAAGCTTCCCTATTTGGCCTTGCCCCGGATGAGGTTTGCCCGCCGCGACTGTTACCAGCACGGCCGTGCGCTCTTACCGCACGATTTCACCCTTACCGGTCCGCAAACGAGTTGCGTACTTAGGCGGTATGTTTCTGTTGCACTGTCTGTCGCCTCACGGCGCCCGGCCGTTAGCCGGCATCTTGCTCTATGGGGCCCGGACTTTCCTCGACACCTTGCGATGCCGCGGCTGCCTAGCGAACTTCCGCAGGCGATTATAGGGGGGTGGCGACTATTTGGCCTTGCCGTTCTTGTCCGGTTCGTAAGGAGTGAAGACGAATGCGTCGTTCTTCTCCCGGAAGGAGCCGACGTAGTCGCCCGGTTCCGGGGGTTCTTCCTCGTACTGTTGCATGCGGCAATCACGCGTCTCGGCGATATACCAGCGGTTGCCCTGGTTGAGGATGAAAACACCCGGCTGCGTGCGGTAGAGGTCGATGCGGAATTTCTTATCGCCCGCTTTTTTCAGGGGATGGCGACGCTGGCATTCCGGGTAACGGGTGATGACCAGATCCAGTTCCCAGCCGTCGCTCCAGAAATAGGGCTTGTTGCGTTCCAGCGTCAAGGAATGGTCGCCACCTTCGATCAGGAACGCGGCCGGTTCCTTGACGCAGCCGGCCAGCGACAGGACGAGCAGCAGGGCGATGGACAGGCGTTTCATGCGGTTACTCCAGGCGCCATCCAATGGTTTCACCGGCACGCAGCGGGACGATGGGATCGTTCGCGAGCAGCGGCTGGCTGGCGGGCACGGTCCACGCCTCGCGCACCAGCGTGATGTTCTCGCTATTCCGCGGCAGGCCGTAGAAGTCGGCACCGAAATGGCTGGAGAAGCCTTCCAGCCGGTCGAGCGCGCCGGCCGCCTCGAAGGCCTCGGCATACAGTTCGATGCCGGCGTGCGCGGTGTAGCAGCCGGCGCAGCCACAGGCGGCTTCCTTGGTGCTTTTCGCGTGCGGTGCCGAGTCGGTGCCGAGGAAGAACTTCGGGTTGCCCGAGGTGGCGGCCGCGACGAGCACCTGGCGGTGGGTTTCGCGTTTGAGCACCGGCAGGCAGTAGTGGTGCGGACGGATACCCCCGGCGAAGATGGCGTTACGGTTGAGCAGCAGGTGATGCGCGGTAATCGTGGCGGCGACATTGCTGCCGCTGCTCTTGACGAATTCGGCGCCATCTTTGGTTGTGATGTGTTCCAGTACGACCTTCAGCGCTGGAAAATCCTTTAGCAGTGGTGCGAGCACGGTGTCGATGAATACGGCCTCGCGGTCGAAGATATCGATGGCCGGATCGGTGACTTCGCCGTGCACCAGCAGCGGCAGGCCGAGCGCTTCCATGCGCGCGAGCGTCGCGGCACACTTCTTGAGATCGGTGACGCCAGCGTCGGAGTTGGTCGTGGCGCCAGCCGGGTAGAGCTTTACCGCATGGATGAAACCACTTTGCTTGGCTGCGTCGATCTCGCTGGCCGGCAGGTTGTCGGTGAGGTAAAGCGTCATCAGGGGCGCGAAAGTCGGCCCCGGCGGGACGGCGGTCAAAATGCGCTCACGATAGGCTGCAGCCTGCGCCACGGTCGTCACCGGCGGCTTGAGATTGGGCATGATGATGGCACGGGCGAAACGACGCGCCGTATCCGGCAGCACGGCCTTCATGGCCTCGCCGTCGCGCAGGTGGAGGTGCCAATCGTCGGGGCGGGTGAGCGTTATTTTCTGCATGGGGAGATTCTATCCGCCCTTGATTTCGAGCGCCCGGTCGTAGAGGGCATTCTTCGGCTGGCCGGTGATCGCCGCCGTCAGCTTCGCAGCCTGTTTGACCGGCAACTCGGCGAGCATAAGTTTGAGGATGCGTTCGCTTTCGGCATCGATGCCCTCGTGTACCGGCGGTGCGGTCACGAGCAGCACAAACTCGCCGCGCCTGCGGTTTTCGTCGGCCGCCAGCCAGACCGGCGCATCGACCAGCGGCATGCGTTCGATCTGCTCGAACAGCTTGGTCAGTTCGCGTGCGATGACGATCTCGCGTTGCGGTTCGAGCAGGGCGGCGAGGTCGGAGATTGTTTCCTCGATGCGGTGCGGGGCTTCGTAGAACACCAGCGTGGCCGGGATGCCTTTCAGGGCCTCAATCGCCGTCCTGCGGGCGCCGACTTTTGCGGGCAGGAAGCCGACGAAGTGGAAATGCGGGTCGTCGAGACCGGCGGCCGAGAGCGCGGCGATAGCGGCATTCGGCCCGGGCAATGGAGTGACGCGAAAGCCTGCCTGCCGCACGGCCGCCACGGCCCGGGCCCCGGGGTCGGAAATGGCAGGCGTGCCGGCATCCGAGATCAGCGCGACGCTTTGTCCGGTTGCCAGCAGGCCGATCAGCTTGTCCGCCGCCTCGCGCTCATTATGTTCGTGCAGCGCGAACAACTGGCCACGGGGACCGCCAATGCCATGATGGTCGAGCAGGTGCCGCGCGTGGCGCGTGTCCTCGCAGGCGATGACATCCGCGGCCTTGAGCGTTTCCAGCGCACGCAGCGTGATGTCGCCGAGGTTGCCGATCGGGGTGGCGACGATGGACAATGTGGCCTTCATGACTGCCATTATCCATCACACGACCAAGGAAATCGGCGACGCGGGCGAGGAGGCTGCGGCCGCCCATCTGGTCGTGCAAGGTTTGCAGGTGCTGGCCCGCAACTTCCGCGTCAAGGGCGGCGAGATCGATCTGGTCTGTCGTGATGGGGATATCACCGTATTCGTCGAAGTCCGCCGTCGTGCCAGAACCGACTTCGGCGGCGCAGCCTGGAGCATTACGCCGACCAAGCAAAGGCGGCTGGTGCTCGCCGCTCGCCACTGGCTGGCGAGGCATGGCGAACCAGCGTGCCGTTTCGATTGTGTGCTGATCGATGATGGGCGGCTGGAGTGGCTCAAGGATGCATTTCGCCCGGATTGACACGTCTGTTCCGCGCCAGGCGCGCTTGGTCGATTCGCTAGAATCGCGCGACCATGACCCTACAGCAACGCATCCAGACCCAGTTTTCGGACAGCGCCGCGACCAAGCAGGCTGCGCTCGCCGCCATGGCCGCGCCCATCGAGGCGGCCGTGCGTCTGATGGCGGGCGCGCTCACCGCCGGCGGCAAGGTGATGGCCTGCGGCAATGGGGGGTCCGCTGCCGATTCCCAGCACTTCGCCGCCGAACTGCTCAACCGCTTCGAAAAGGAGCGGCCGCCGCTGGCGGCCATCGCGCTGACCACGGATACTTCGACGCTGACCTCGATCGCCAACGACTACGCCTACGATCAGGTTTTCGCCAAACAGGTTGCCGCGCTCGGCCGCAACGGCGACGTACTGGTTGCCATTTCCACATCCGGCAATTCGCCCAACGTCATCGCGGCAATGCAGGTCGCGCGTGAGCGCGGTGTGCGCATCGTCGCCCTGACCGGCAAGGGCGGCGGCAAGATGGCTGCGATGCTGGGAGATCAGGATATCCATCTT
>CAYNCH010000106.1:0-6427 GCA_964395815.1 uncultured Methyloversatilis sp. | reverse complement strand
CGCCTGCTTGAGTACCGCCCGAGCGATAGCCAGGCGCTGCCGCTGGCCGCCCGAGAGTCGAATCCCCTTGTCGCCGATCATGGTCGCGAAGCCGTCGGGGAATGCATCGATGAAACCGCTCGCGTAGGCGGCATCGGCAGCGCGCCGGATAGCGTCCGTACCGGCATTGCCGGCGCCATAAGCGATGTTGGCAGCGACAGTATCGTTGAACAGGAAAATATCCTGCGAGACGAGGGCGAACTGGGTGCGCAGGCTGCCCAGTGTCAGTTCGCGAATGTCGATGCCATCGACGCGGATGCTGCCCGTCGAGACATCGTAGAAACGCACCAGCAGGTTGAGGAGCGTGGTTTTGCCGCTGCCTGAGGCACCGACCACCGCCACCATCCGTCCCGGCTCGATGGCGAAACTGATGTTGTCGAGCGCGGGACGCTCGGTGCCGGGATAGGTGAAGCTGACATTGCGTACTTCGATCGTCCCGCGTCCGTTCGTCAAACGGCGCGTGCCGGTATCCGGTTCGCCGGCTTCGTCGAGCAGCGCAAAGACACTTTCCGCCGAGGCAAGGCCGCGTTGCAGGGGCATGCTCAATCCGGCCAGGCGCTTGGCCGGGGCCAGTAGCATCAGCATGGCGGTGATGAAGGAAACGAAGGCGCCGACCGAGGTCGCATCGCGATACGATTGATCGACGGCCAGGCCGACGACGATCGCGAGAGCTATAGCGGCGATCAATTGCACCAGCGGCATCAACACCTCGCCAGCGGCCGAGATACGCATGTTCAGCCCACGAAAGTGTTCCGTACCGCGGTGGAATCGCTCGATCTCGTGCCCCTGCGTTCCCTGCACCTTGATGACGCGATGACCTTCTGCGGCCTCTTGCAAGGCCTGCGCCATGTCACCGTAGGAGGCGAGCAGCGCTCGCGACAGGCGGCGCATGCGACGCGAGAAATAGCGCATCGCAACGAGTACCAGCGGCATGACGACAAGGCTGACCAGCGTCAGCTGCCAGTTCAAATAGAACATCCAGGCCAGCAAGGCGACGATCGTCAGCGAATCGCGCACCAGCGTCGTCAGCACGTTGATGGCGGCTGTGCTCAGGCCATTGACGTCGTTGGTGACGCGGGCGGCGATGCGCGAACTGGGGTTGGCGTCGAAAAAGGGGGTCGGCAGCACGACCAGGCGCGCGAACATCGCCTGCCGGATGTCGGCGGTCACGCGATGACTGATCCAGTGCATGCTGTAGCCACCAAAAAAGCTCAGCACGCCGCGCAAGAGAAAGATGCCGATGATCACCAGCGGATATTGCCACCAGGCTTGCGGATTGCCGGCCCCGAGGTTGCCGTCGAGCAGCGGCTTCATCATCGCCGGAAACAGGGGTTCGGTTGCCGCCGTCAGGGCCATGCCGACGATGGCCGCGAGCAGCATGCGCCAGTAGGGGCGGACGAAGCCGAGTAGCCGCCAGTAGAGAGAAAAACCGGAAGAGGCCGCGGGCTTCATGTGCGTGCAGGCAGCGAATCGGCGGCCGCCAGCACGGCGTCGGCGGTTACGGCGCCCAGACATTCGGCAAATTTGCCGCCGCCGCAGCCGTCGAGACGGCAAGGCCGACATGAAAAATCGGCGCTGACGATACGGTGCGGTACTCGCCAAGGGCCCCATTCGCGCTCATTCGAGGGCCCGAACAGTGCGACGACCGGTGTGCTGACCGCCGCCGCCAGATGCATCGGCACCGAATCAACGCAAACCGACAGGCGCGCGCGGGCGATCAGCGCGCCGAGTTCCTTGAGCGTGAGCTTGCCGGCCAGATCGACCGGTGGGACACGACAACGGGTGCGGATTTCGGCGGCGAGCGCCATTTCGCGCGGATCGGGGCCGGTGGTCATGACGACGCGCAGGCCGCGCGCATCCAGACGATCGATCAGTTCTGCATAACCCGCAACCGTCCAGGCCTTGAATAGCCAGCGCGAGGCCGGGTGCAGATGCACCCAGTTCCCGGCGGACAGGTCCTGTGCGGCGAGCAAGGCCTCGATGCACGTTTCCGCTTCGGCGCCGGCGACGAAAACCAGCGTCGTGTCTTCCGGCCGCGGCCGGATGCCCAGCCGCCGGAGCGCATCGAGATGACACTCCACGGTATGGCGGTTGCCGAGTGGCGGCAGCGGCGCGAGATGCGTAAAGGCCCGCTGCCACAGGCGTGCCGGTGGGCGGATGGACGAAAATGTCGCCACTGCACAGCGCGGCCGCAGGAAACGGGCAAGCCAGGCACCGCGCCAGTTCTCGGTCAGGTGAATCAGCAGGTCGTAGTTTCTTGCCCGCAAGGTCGAGAACAGTCGCAATTCATGAGAAAAGCCATTTTTTCCCTGGCGTCGGTCGATGGTATGCAGATGGTCGATGGCCGGATGTCCGGCAAGCATCGGCAGTGTTTCCGCGTAGACCAGGGCATCGATTTCGCAGGCCGGCAGCGCCTGTTTAAGCACGGAGAAAACGGGCGAGGTCAGCAGCACATCGCCGTGATGGCGCAACTTGACGACGAGCGCGCGAGAAAACTCACCGCAAGGAAGGGGGGCAGAGGCCGCGGACATGATCGGGCGCGATTCTACCCGCAGGCAATCGGGCTGCTTAGCGCAGGCTGCGGTAAAGCGCCGTCAGTTCTTCGGCCTGGCGTTTCCAGTCCAGGTTGCTCACGGCATCCCGTGCCGCCTTGCGCATCGATGCTGCCACACCCGGCATACACAGTGCATCGAGACGTGCGGCGAGCGCCGTATCTTCGTGGGCGGCACAGATATAACCATTGGCACCGGGCACGATCAGTTCCGATGCGCCGCTACCGGGCGTGGTGACCACGGGCAAACCGCAAGCCAGCGCCTCGACCGTCGCATTGGGCATCGGGTCGTAAAGCGTCGGCAGGCAGAAAACATCCGCGGCGGCATAGAAGGGCCGCATCTCCGGCTGTCCGCCAAAGAAATGCACACGGTGCGCGATGCCCAGTCGGTGTGCAAGCGCTTCGTAACGGCCCTGCTGCTTGTCCTTGCCGACGACCCACACCTCGGCGTTGCGCGTCGTCATGCCGGCCAGTGTCTTCAGCAGCGCGGCCACGCCCTTGCGTGCGAAGCCCGAGCCGACAAACAGGATGACGGGCGCCGTCTCGCCAACGCCGACTTTTTTGCGTGTGCTTCCGCGGAGTTCTTCGCGCAGGCCGGGGTGGAAGTGCGCCAGATCGACACCGTTGTAGATGACGCGAAGCTTTTCGGCCGCTTCAGGAAAACGCAGCGCGATATCGTCTCTCACCATCCGCGAATTGCAGATCACGGCCTCAAGCGCCGGATGACGCAACATTGCCGCTTCGGCCGCCAGGGTGTAACGATGCCAGGGTGACAGACGGGCGAACGGTTTTCCGGCAAGCTCCAGCCATGTGGCGTGCACGCCGTCGCCGGCGCGGAAGATATGGCAGCCCGGGATGCGCTCATGCGACTGCACCAGGTCGTAGCGCCCGGAAGCGATTACCCGCTGCACACAGTGGGCAAACCCGGCATCGCGCCATATACGGCCGAGATAGAACGGGTTGCAGTCGATGCCGGCAGTATCGCCTTGCCATTTGCGCGCCACGATCTCGACGACGACGCCCTGCTTGCGCAGTGCCTCCAGCGCCTGCGCGACGAAACGTTCGGCCCCTCCGAACGGTGTGTACTTTTGGCGGACGATGGCGAGTTTCACTGGAAGAAATGCTGGGGTGGGAGGCGATGGGAATACATGCGTCGGACCATTCTATAGTTCGAAGGCGCTGATTCCCGAGCGCATCTTGCAGCATGTCGGGAGAGACCGCCGACTCTGGCTAGAATCGGCAGATGCACCCGCTCTCCGCCATTCTCATCACGCGCGATGCCGCCGATTGCCTGCCGGACTGCCTGGTTTCGCTCGCCTTCTGTGATGAAATTCTCGTCGTCGATTCCGGCAGTAGCGACGGAACACCGGACATTGCCCATCGCGCCGGTGCCCGCGTGATCAAAACCCATTGGCGCGGCTTCGGGCCACAAAAGCAGTTTGCCGTCGAGCAGGCGATGCACGACTGGGTGCTGTGCCTCGACGCCGACGAGCGTGTGTCTCCCGAACTTGCGGCGAGCATCCGCGCCGTCCTGCCGGCGCCGACTTTTCCCGCCTATCGCTTCGCTCGATGCAATCATTTCATGGGGCGCTACCTGCGTCATGGCGAGGGCTATCCGGACTGGAGTCTGCGCCTGTTCGACCGCCGCGCGGCGCGCTGGTCGGCTGATGCCGTGCATGAACGGGTGATCGCCGACGGCCCGGTCGGTACGCTGGCGGGCGACTTGCGACACGATTCGGCCGAATCGCTCGAACGCTATCTCGACAAGCAGAACCGCTACTCGACGCTGGCGGCGGAGACCGCGCTGGCCATGGGCAAGCGCAGTACGGCGGCGCAACTGCTGCTGTCGCCGCTGGTGCGTTTCCTCAAGTTCTATTTGTTGCGGGGCGGCTTCCGCGATGGACTGCCGGGCCTGGTGCATATTCTGATCGGCTGCCATGCGAGCTTTGCCAAGCACGCGAAGATGCTCGCGGCCATGCGCGAAAAAAGCTAAGCCGGTTTGGCTGGCGGCGGATGCAGCATCCGTTGCGCCAGCGTGCGGTAGAGGGGCGGGCACAAGGCGCGCGAGACGGCCGAGGCGAGCAGGGCGACGAGCATCAGGTCCATGACGATGCCGTAGCCGTTGACCATTTCCATGACGATGACGAAGGCGGTGATCGGCGCCTGCGTCACGGCGGCGAGAAAGCCAGCCGCGCACAACACGAGGACGGTGCCGGCGCTGATCTGGTCGGCGAGCAGGACGGCGAGGTTGTTGCCGATGCCGGCGCCGATGGCGAGCGAGGGCGCGAAGATGCCCCCGGGCACGCCGGCCGCGTAGGAAATCAGCGTGGCAAAAAACTTGTCGATGCCGAAGTGCCAGGGCAGTTGCGCATCGCGCTCGAACAGGTTGCGCGTCTCGACGTAGCCGGTGCCGAAGCTGCTGAAATCGGAGATCAGGCCGATCAGGGCGATCAGCAGGCCGCAGACGGCGGCGTAGCGTACCGGATGCGCATTGCGGAAGGCGGCGAAGAACGGGCCATTCTTCGCGGTCGCCAGTAGCATCAGGCGGGCGAAGATGCCGCCCGCCAGTCCGCAGGCGATTGCCAACATCAATACCCAGACGATCTGCAGGTGGCTCTTGAGACCGGTGTAGCTGACCCAGCCGAAATAGGCCGTGTTGCCGAGCAGCGCCTGCGAGACGACGCCGGCGAGCACGATGGCGACGATCAGCAGGCCGCTCATGCGCTGTTCAAGACCACGATTGAGTTCCTCGATGGCGAACATGATGCCGGCCAGCGGCGTGTTGAACGCGGCCGCAATGCCGGCTGCACCGCCGGCGACGATCAAATGTTTGCGCTGGATGTTCAGGCTGCGATGCAGATGGCCGTGGAGGCTGTTCATGACTGCGGCGCCGATCTGCACCGTGGGCCCCTCGCGACCGCAGGAGAAACCGGCGAACAGCGCCGCTGCACCGAGGACGATCTTGCCAACGACGATCTTGAGGGACAGCAGCGGTCGCCAGCCGGCCGGCGGGTGCTTGTCGCGCTGGATCTCGGCGATGGTCTGCGGAATGCCGCTGCCCTCGGCGCCGGGAAAGAAGCGGCGCGTCGCCCATACGACGGCGGCACCGCCCGCCGGGCCAATGATCAGCGGCCAGTACCAGACGCGCTCGGTGATGTCGCGCAGCGCCTGAACCGACAGTTCGGAAAGCTCGGCGAACAGCACGGCCAGCAAGCCGACACAGATTGCTCCAGCCCAGATCAGCAGGCGGCCGAACCAGAAACGCAGGAAAGCCGAGCGCCAGCGGGCCGAATTGCCCCAGCGCTCGGCGATGCGTGCGAAGACCGTGGCCGAGTCGGTACGCCGCGATGCAGGAGCAGGCGCGGGGTCGGGCGACTCGGGCGAATCAGCTGCCTCGCGCGTTTCAGGCTTGGTGATAGACCTCGCCTCCCTGTTTGACGAACTCAATGGATTTTTCCTGCATGCCTTTCTCGGCGTAATCGCGCACGTCCTGCGAGATCTTCATCGAGCAGAAATGCGGCCCGCACATCGAGCAGAAGTGCGCGAGCTTGGCGGCGTGCTGCGGCAAGGTTTCATCGTGGAACTCGCGCGCCTTGTCGGGATCGAGGCCGAGATTGAACTGGTCTTCCCAGCGAAACTCGAAGCGCGCCTTGGAAAGGGCGTTGTCACGCGCCTGCGCGCCCGGGTGGCCCTTGGCGAGGTCGGCGGCGTGGGCGGCGATCTTGTAGGCCATGATGCCGTCCTTGACGTCGTTCTTGTCGGGCAGGCCGAGATGTTCTTTCGGGGTGACGTAGCAGAGCATGGCGGTGCCGTACCAGCCGATCATGGCGGCGCCGA
>CAYNCH010000105.1:2729-6429 GCA_964395815.1 uncultured Methyloversatilis sp. | reverse complement strand
ATCGGCGTCGGCGTCAAGCAGTCGACGTCCGACCTGCTGATCGCCAACTGCGACGAGTTCATCTACATCGACGATCTGGTGCGCAAACGCAATCGCGACGACCGGCAGGCCCGCCGGTCGCTGGAGCCGGTCGATCCGCAGGAACTGGAAGCGCGCCGCGCCAAGGGCCTGGAGATGGCGGCGGCGACGCTCGAAGCGTTGCTGGAGGATCGCGCCGACGACGAAAAGGTCTGGGCCTCGGTCGTCAAGGAAGCGCTCAAGCGCCGCCATCCCGGTTTCAACGAGAACTATCACGGCTTCAAGACCTTCGGCGCCCTGCTCGAAGAGGCGCACAAGCGCGGGCTGCTCGAATTCGGCCGCGAGGCCAACAGCGCCTTCGTCCGGCGGCGCACGGGGACGGCCGCCGCGCCCGTCGGCGCTGAACCCGAGACGCCGCTCGCGCCCGAATCTGTTGGCGTTCCCGAGCGGGTTGCCCACCCCGTGCTGGCGGAGGAGGCGGTTGCCGCCGTCCCGCCTGCGCCGACTTTTGCCGAGACGCCTGTCAGGGCGACGCGTTCCCGTTCGCGCAGCCGCAAACCCCGCAAGGAAGAAGCCGCGCCCGCGACGGCTGCCGGGCCCGTCGAACCCGCCGCGGCGCCCTCTGCGGAGTCCGCGCCGGAACCTGCCCGGGAACCTTTGGCCGAGCCGTCGCCCGCACCATCGTCGGTATCATCTTCCGAGCCGCGCACCGAAAAACCGGCCAGGCCCGCCCGCAAGCCGCGCGCACCGCGTCGGAAGAAAACGGACGCAACGGAATGACCGACCGCTACGCCGTCTTCGGCCATCCCGTCGCGCACAGCAAGAGCCCGCGCATCCATGCGCTGTTTGCCGCCCAGACTGGGCAGGATTTGAGCTATGAGGCGATCCTCGCCCCGCTCGACGGCTTTGCAGATGCGGTACGTGCCTTCATGCGTGCGGGCGGCCAGGGCGCCAACGTCACCGTGCCGTTCAAGGAGGAAGCATTTCGTCTGGCCGACACGCTGACGCCGCGCGCGCAGGCCGCCGGCGCGGTCAATACCCTGACCTTCGCGGGAGATACGATCCGCGGCGACAATACCGATGGTGCGGGCCTGGTCCGCGATATCGAAACCAGGCTCGGCTTTGTCCTCGCCGGGCGGCGCATCCTGCTGCTGGGCGCCGGAGGCGCGGCGCGCGGGGTCATCCAGCCGCTGCTGGAAAAGCGTCCCGCAAGTTTTTTCATCGCCAATCGCACCGCCGCCAAGGCGGCCCGGCTGGCGGCCGAATTCGGCATCGAGGGGGGTGGCTACGACGGGCTTGCCGAGCACCGCTGCGACCTGATCGTCAATGCCACCTCCGCCGGCCTGGCGGACGCCGTCCTGCCGGTGCCGACTTTTTCCTTCGCCCCCGGCTGCCTCGCCTACGAAATGCTCTACGGTCGCGAAACGCCGTTCATGGCCCAGGCGCGTGCCGCGGGGGCCACGGTCGCCGACGGGCTCGGCATGCTGGTCGAGCAGGCGGCCGAGGCCTTTTTCGTCTGGCGCGGTGTGCGGCCGGATACCGCGCTGGTGCGTGCCGCCCTGATGACCCCGAGCCCATGACCATGAACCGCCGGCTTGCCAGCCTTGTCCTCGTCGGGGTGCTGCTGGCCGCGTGCGCCAGTCCGAACCCGTACTACGATGCCGCCAAGGCCCACCATCGGACGGACGGCTTTGCCAATACCGATTCGGACGTTGTCCAGGCGGGACGCTTTCCATGGTACGAGATCCTCTGGCGGCGGCTGCGCGGCGACTTCCAGCCCAAGGCCGAGCCGGCGGGCGGCTATGCCGCCTTCAACGCACGCTGGACCGGACCGGTCGACCGCGCCCTGATTGCCCAGCGCCACACGGCGCCCGTCGTCACCTGGCTCGGTCATGCCGGCCTGCTGCTGCAGGTGGGCGGCCGCAACATCCTGCTCGACCCGCAACTCGGCGACTTCGCCGGCCCGGCCGCCTGGCTCGCCGCGGCGCGGCGCGTACCGCCGCCGCTGCGACCGGAGGACCTGCCACCGATCGACCTGGTGCTGATCTCCCACAACCACTACGACCATCTCGATCATGCCACGGTAACGCGGCTGGCCGCCGTGCAACAGCCGCGCTGGCTGGTGCCCCTCGGCGTCAAGGCCTGGTTCGACGCCGCGGGTATCGGCAAGGTCGAGGAAATGGACTGGTGGGAGACGCGTCAGGACGGCGCGTTGCAGGTGCACTTCACGCCCGCGCAACACTGGAGCAAGCGCACGCCCTTCGATACCAACGCCACGCTCTGGGGTGGCTTCGCCATCGAATGGACGCCGCCCGGCGCAACCGCGCCCTGGCGCTTCCTGTACACCGGCGACACCGGCTATTCGCGCGATTTCGCCGAGATCCGTCGCCGTCTCGGCCCTGCTGACTTTCTTGCCGTGCCGGTGGGCGCCTACCTGCCGCGCGACTTCATGCGCCCGCAGCACGCCGATCCCGACGATGCCGTGCAGATCCTGCTCGACGTCGAGGCACGCCAGGCGCTCGGCGTGCATTGGGGCACCTTCGAATTGACGCAGGAAGCCTTCGACCAGCCGCCGCACGACGTCGCGGCCGCGCTCGAACGCCGGCAACTGGCAGCGGATCGCGTCTGGATGCTCAGGCACGGCGAAAGCCGGCGCATTGCGCTACCCGGGGCCGGATCAGGGCGAAAGTGACGTCGTGAAGCCCGTAAGCAGGACAAGAAGACGGTCGAGCGGATCAACAAACTGATGCGCGAAGTCCAGCAAGAGGGTAGGCAAGCCAGAACCGCTGAAGCACGCCCTCTCGGGCTTATGGTCACGCCGGATCCCCTATTTATTCCATGTAGAAAACGGATTGGGTTTCGGTGATGTACAATAAAACGTACATATCTGGAGATCTGCCATGGATGCGATTACCTACACCGCCGTTCGCGCAAACCTTGCCAGTACGATGGATCGGGTTTGCAACGACCACGAAGCCCTGATCATCACCCGTAACGGAGAGCAGTCCGTTGTGATGCTGTCGCTCGAAGACTTCAAAGCGCTTGAGGAAACGGCGTACCTGTTGCGCACGCCCGCGAACGCCAAGCGCCTTCTTTCAGCAGTTGCGCAACTGAACGCCGGCAAAGGCGTTGAACGGAAGCTGACCGCGTGAAGCTGATCTTCGCGGACGAGGCATGGGAAGACTATCTGTATTGGCAGAAGCAGGACAAGAAGATGGTCGAGCGGATCAACAAACTGATTCGCGAGACCCAGCGAGAGCCCTTTGGCGGGGTAGGCAAGCCAGAACCACTGAAGCACGCCCTCTCGGGCTTCTGGTCACGCCGGATCACGGATGAGCACCGTATGGTGTACCGGGTTGATGGTGACGCCCTCCACATTGCTCAGTTACGCTTCCACTACTGACGCGCCCAACGTGCAAGCTCAGGGGCGCGAAGCCGGCTTGCCGGCGAAGCATCCCACTGGAGTGGAATGTTAGACATGGCGCCAATTGAGAAAAGTCGGCGCTGGCGAGACAGCACTTTCATTTCGCGAATGGGCTTGTGCACCACTGTTGTTCACATGGGACGCCATCATTGTTGCCGTCCATTTGAACGTTGGGGCAATTGCGAAGGAAGAAGGTGGCTTCAGCACAGGACGTCATCTGTGAGCAGTGGGTACGGCCATCGCATTGGTAGTTGGATG
>CAYNCH010000105.1:0-2686 GCA_964395815.1 uncultured Methyloversatilis sp. | reverse complement strand
AATTTCTGGTTTGGTGCTGTTTGCCGACAACGGGGCGTTACGGCGGGAATACTCGCCATAACCGTAGACGCCCAAACCCACCACAATCAACAGCGGAATTACCCGCCCGAAAAAACCGGGACGCTCCTTGCGAGCATAGGATGACGATCTGCGGGAGGGGGTGGTGTGCACAACGGTTGGTCGTTGGGGACACAACAGGTTCTTGGCTCGCTTTTTTCCATTATTGTCGGTTTCTATCTCAAAGGTGAGCTTTTCCCCGAGCGATGGCCGTACCCCATCCTTCGGAAATGCTGAGATATGAACAAAAATTTCCTGACCCCCTTGGGTGGGCGTGATGAACCCAAATCCACGGTCGTCATTCCACTTCGAGAGAGAGCCTTCGATACGCATTGAAATTTCCAACGTGGAGTAGAGCGGCCTGCGCGGCCTTTTGCGCAGGTCGGTGTCTTTGCATTTAGGCATGCACGGGTTGGGCTACCAACTTGACGCCCAGTGCAGCGCATACGCGGTTTACGGTGTCGAAGCGTGGTTGTGCATCCGGACGCAGCGCCTTGTATAGCGCTTCGCGGGTAATGCCTGACGCCTTTGCGATTTCGCTCATGCCGCGCGCACGTGCGATGTCACCCAAGGCGGCTGCCAGCAGAGCCGGGTCGTTAGCGGTGAGAATATCAGTGAGATAGGCCGCGATAGCCTCCTCGCTGTCGAGATAGGGCGCAGCGTCGAATTCGGGTAGTTCGGCAACCTTGATGCGTTTGGTCATGGCTATTTCTCCAGTCAGTCCAGCAGCGCAGCCAATGTCTTGGCGTGCTTGATATCGCGCTTCTGGGTGCGCTTTGATCCGCCGGCGAGCAAGACGATCACCTGTGTGCCGCGTTGAGCGAAATACACGCGCCAGCCGGCACCGAAGTGGATGCGTAGTTCCGATATGCCTTCGCCAACCGGCTCGACATCACCCATCAATCCCAATTCCAGACGCTTGAGCCGGGCGACTACTACGCTGCGGACGGTTGTGCAGGGAGTGCGTCAAGCCAAGCGGAAAACTGGGGAAGGGGTTTTAGCGAGAACATGCGACGATCGTAATCGAACGATTACGCAGTGTCAAATAACACTGGGGCGAAAAGTCGGCGCTGGTAGAACGGCGAAAATCGTGGTCTGTCCCTCATTATTTTTACCGGCGACACTGGCTATTCGCGCGACTTCGCCGAGATCCGCCGCCGTCTCGGCCGCGCTCGAACGCCGGCAACTGGCAGCGGATCGCGTCTGGATGCTCAGGCACGGCGAAAGCCGGCGCATTGCGCTACCCGGGGCCGGATCAGGGCGAAAGTGACGTCGTGAAGCCCGTAAGCAGGACAAGAAGATGGTCGAGCGGATCAACAAACTGATTCGCGAAGTCCAGTGAGAGCCCTTTGGCGGGGTAGGCAAGCCAGAACCACTGAAGCACGCCCTCTCGGGCTTATGGTCACGCCGGATCACGGATGAGCACCGTATGATTTTTTTGGCCAGATTCATAAAGTCGGCGCTGGCGGGACGGCAGAAATCATGGTCCGTCTCCTTATATTTCTGCCGGCGGAGCGGTCCCTCTGGAGCGGAAAGTTAGGACTTGGCTGGCCAGGCAATCTGTACCTGCCGATGCTGCGTAACACAGTCGCGGAGGTAAAGATTGATAAGGCTCTGGTATGGCACCCCGGCATCTGCCGCCATGCCTTTGAAGTAGGCAACAACGTCTTCGGACAGACGCATCGTCACGGGCTTCTTGAGCTTGGATGCGTAGGGGTTCCTGTGCGATTTCATCTTGGAAAGATCGTATTCGGCTTTCATGGCATTTCACTTCCGTAAAAAGTGCTTTCACGCTTGGTCGCCTTGCGGGCAGAAATGATGCGGATAGTGTTCCCTGCATCCCGTTCGCAGTGACAGACAAGAAGCAGTCGTGCTCCCGTACTCATGCCCAGCAACAAGAAGCGCTCCTCGTCACCCGATTGATCTTCATCGAAGAACTGAACGGCAAACTCATCATAGAAAACGGACTGGGCCTCCTCGAAGGAAACACCATGTTTTCTGACGTTGGTCGCAGCCTTGGTTGAGTCCCACTCGAACTTAATCATACATACAGTGTATTTAAGAAGTAACGTCTGTCAAGGGATCTGCCTAACGTACAGCTAATCGGCGCGCCGCTTGTCGGTGCGTCCGGTTGAGCGGGAGGTTAGGCTTGAAGGCTTTTCGACCAAGCGCCCCGATGCGTACTTGTGCAGCACACTGGCGATAAATGTCTGGTAAGGGATGCCTTCCTCCAATGCACGTGCCTGAATATCCATCAAGTCGGGCGACGACAGCCGAATGTTGATCCGTCGATCCTTGATGAAAGTAGCCGTCGCCGCAGCCTTGAATTTGGCCAGCTTGTTTTTTGAGGGGGACGTCGACTTGAGTGTGCCCTTGTCGTAATCGGAAAGAACATCCTCTTCGAACGGGTCAAGTCTTTTCATTTTGACTATTCCTTTGCAAATAATCTCGGGTGGCCTTTCTGCTCGGGATGACGGTCTTCAGGAAGTAGTAATCCTGCTCTTCGACATAAGGCACCAAGAAAACATAGCCCTCCAGTGCCACGACAAGGATCGACTGCTTGGGATACTTGTCAGGATTGGGGTGTTGCAACTCGTCCAGCAGTCCATCGGCTTCTATGGCGAGCACG
>CAYNCH010000104.1:0-6434 GCA_964395815.1 uncultured Methyloversatilis sp. | reverse complement strand
CCACGTTGTCGCGTAGCGCGCTGAAAAGGTCTGGCACCTTGGGCAGCAAATTGACCTCCTCGGCGCGCCCCTTGAGCGCCAACAGCACGCGCTGTTGACGGCGGGCGCGGTCCAAATCGTTGCCGCGGCGCCGTGTACGCACGTACCACAAGGCATGCTGCCCATCGAGCGCATGATCAAACCGGAAGCCGGCGGCGTGACGTTTGTCAGCCAGAGCGGCGGTATTCTGGTCGATCAAATGATCAAATTCACTCAGCAGGGTGTCGGCATGGCCAAAGCCATCAGCATCGGGAACAAGGCTTTCATCAAGGAAAAAGATCTGCTCGCTCTGTTTACCCTGCGCACTCCGGGCTGGCTGACCTGGTACACCAAGACCGACCAGTATTCGAAGCAGAAACTGTCCGGCGACCTGGAGACACTGCGCTCGCATTACCTCGATCGCGGCTACATCGAGTTCAATATCGAATCGACCCAGGTGTCGATCTCGCCCGACAAGCAGGATATCTACATCACCGTCAACGTCAGCGAAGGCGACCAGTACCAGGTGTCCTCGGTCAAGCTGGCCGGCGAGTTGCTTCTGCCGGAGGCCGACTTGCTGAAGCTGGTGACGATCAAACCGGGTGCATTATTCTCGCGCGAGCAGGTAACCGAGACTACCAAGGCGATCAGCGAGCGCCTGTCGAACGATGGTTATGCTTTCGCCAACGTCAATGCCGCCCCCGAGGTCGACAAGGAGAAGAAGCAGGTCGCCTTCACCCTCTTCGTTGATCCGGGCCGCCGCGTCTATGTGCGCCGCATACAGGTCCAGGGCAACACCCGCAGCCGCGACGAGGTGATCCGGCGCGAGATGCGTCAGATGGAAGCGGCCTGGTACGACGGCGAACGCATCAACAAGTCGCGCGCACGGGTCGACAAACTCGGCTACTTCGACGAGGTGACCGTCGAGACGCCCGCCGTGCCCGGCACGACCGACCAGGTCGATCTGCATGTCAACGTCAAGGAAAAGCCGACTGGCAACATGATGCTGGGTGCCGGATTTTCCAGTTCAGAGGGTTTGGTGTTTTCTGGTTCGGTACAGCAACAAAACCTTTTTGGCAGCGGAAAACATGTTGGTGTCGGTTTTAATACCAGCAAGATCAACAAGCTATATTCCTTCTCTTACACCGACCCCTATCACACGGTCGATGGCATCAGCCGCGGCTTCGATGTTTACTATAAAGACACGGATACCGAGTCGCTGACCGTGGCCACCTACGGTACCAAGTCACTGGGCGGAGGCGTGCGCTATGGCTACCCGATCGGCGAGGACGATACGATCAATTTCGGTTTGGCTGTCGATTCAACGAAAATCAAGGTCACTACGCTCACGCCGCAACGCTATATCGACTTCATCAACGCGAATGGCGATACCTACGCCGGCCTGATCGCTACCGTCGGTTGGTCGAAAAATACCCTCGACAGCCTGATCTACCCGATGAAGGGGCGTGTGATGAGCGCCAGCGGTGAGATCGGCATGGGTAGCTCACTGCGCTATTACCGTACCAATCTTCAATACCAGCAGTATCTGCCGATCCGGCGCGAATACACCCTGATGCTCAATGGCGAACTCGGGATTGCGGATGGCATGGGCGATCGACCGTTGCCGTTCTACAAGCACTACTATGCCGGTGGTGTTGGTTCGGTGCGCGGTTTCAAAGCAGGTTCTCTGGGTGAGGTTGACCCGACCACCGATGATCGTCTTGGCGGCGACCGCCGTTTTGTGATGAATGCCGAGTTTTTATTCCCGATGCCGGGAAGTGGCAAGGATAAGTCCCTACGGTTGGGCGCCTTCATCGATGCCGGCTGGGTGTGGGGTATCGGTCAAAAGATGAATGTCGGCGACATGCGCTACAGCACAGGCCTGTCACTGGCGTGGGCTTCACCTCTGGGGCCGTTGAAATTCAGCCTTGCCCAGCCACTTAACAAGAAAGAAGGCGATCAGACCCAGCGCTTGCAGTTCCAGATGGGCACACTGTTCTAGCAGGAGAGACGATGAAAAACGCAATCAGCATTTTGGTGCCACTCATGCTGGCGCTTGCGGTAGGCCCGGCATTGGCCGAAAGCAAACTGGGCTTTGTCAATGGCCAGCGCGTGGTCAACGAATCGCCACAGGCTAAAAAAGCCAAGCAGAAGATCGAGAAGGAATTCGAAAGGCGCGACCAGGAACTGCAGCAGTTGTCGAAGCGCCTGCAGTCGATGCAGGCCGACCTCGAAAAGAATGCTGTCACGATGGGCGAAAGCGAGCGGCGCAACAAGGAGCGCGAATTCAACGACCTCAACCGCGAATTCCAGCGCAAGCAGCGAGAGTTCCGCGAGGATCTGAATCTGCGCCAGAACGAGGAAATGGCGGCCATCTTCGAGCGTGCCAACAAGATCATCAAGCAGATCGCCGAAGCCGAGAAATTCGATCTGATCGTTCAGGAAGCGGTTTATTTCAGCCCGCGCATCGATATCACCGACAAGGTGATCAAGGCGCTCGGCGAGGCCAAATAGACTGCGTCTGCCGTGTCCCGCAACCTCGCGGAAATCGTCGCTCGCTTCGGCGGTGAACTGAAGGGGGAGGGGACGCAGGTCGTCACCGGACTGGCGACGCTGACATCGGCTACGCCGCAACAGCTGAGCTTCCTCGCCAATCCGAAGTATCGGGCCCAATTGGCGACCACGCAGGCGGCGGCCGTCATTCTCGCCCCTGAATTGGCAGATGACTGTCAGGTTGCCGCGATCCTGACACCGCAGCCTTACCTTTATTTCGCACGCGTGTCGCAGTGGCTGGCGGCAGGACACCTGCCGCCGCCGGGCATCCACCCGTCAGCCGTGGCTGAATCGCCGTTGCCACCGTCGGTCAGCATTGGCGCGCACTGCTGGATCGGCGCTGATGTGGAGATCGGGGAGGACAGCGTACTCTATCCCGGCGTCAGGATTTACCCCGGTTGCCGCATCGGGCAGCGGGCGATCGTTCATTCCGGTGCCGTGATCGGTGCCGATGGCTTCGGATTCGCGAAAGATGGGGATGTCTGGGTCAAGATCGCGCAGACCGGCCGCGTGGTGATCGGCGACGATGTCGAGATCGGCGCCAACACCACGATCGATCGCGGGGCGCTGGAAGACACGGTGATCGAGGATGGCGTCAAACTCGACAACCAGATCCAGGTCGGCCATAACGTGCGCATCGGCCGCAACACCGCGATGGCCGGTTGCGTCGGCATTGCCGGCAGCGCGAAAATCGGCGCTGGCTGTACGGTGGGGGGCGGCGCGATCATCCTCGGACATCTGAAGCTGGCCGACGGTGTGCATGTCTCGGCCGGCACGCTGGTCGCCAAGTCGATTTCCGACCCCGGCAGCTATACCGGCACGGTGCCTTTCATGGCGCACGACGACTGGCTGAAGAACTTCGCGCGCCTGCGCCATCTCGACGGGATGGCCGATAGAATACGCGCCCTCGAAAAGCGCCTTGCCGAACTCGAAAAATCGCCGGAGAAGAAGACATGAGCCCGATGGACATCCACGAGATTCTCGAATACCTGCCGCACCGCTACCCGATCCTGCTGGTCGACCGCGTGCTGGACATCGTGCCGGGCGAGCGCATCACGGCGCTCAAGAACGTCAGCATGAACGAGCCTTTCTTCCCGGGTCATTATCCGCACCACCCGGTGATGCCCGGTGTGTTGATGGTCGAAGCGATGGCGCAGACAGCGGCGATCCTTTCGTTCAAGACCATGGGCGACAAGCCGGACGACAAGTCGGTCTACTACTTTGTTGGCATCGACGGTGCGCGCTTCAAGCGCCCGGTCGGTCCTGGCGACCAGTTGATCATGGACGTGGCCATCACGCTCAACAAGCGCGGCATGTGGAAATTTTCCGCAGTGGCCAAGGTCGATGGTCAGGTGGCCTGCGAGGCGGAACTGATCTGCACGGTGCGCAAGATCGAAGAGTGACATGCCGCTAGCCATCCATCCCAGCGCACTCGTCGATCCGGCCGCACGGCTGGGCGACAACGTGTCGATCGGAGCGTACTCGGTGATCGGCGCCGGCGTCGAAATCGGTGCCGGCACGACAGTGGGGCCACACGTTGTCATCGAAGGGCCGACGAAAATCGGCCGCGACAACCACATCTTCCAGTTCGCTTCACTCGGTGCGGCACCGCAGGACAAAAAGTATGCCGGCGAGCCGACTATGCTCGAGATTGGCGACCGCAACACCATCCGCGAGTTCTGCACCTTCAACCGCGGCACGGCCCAGGATGCCGGCGCGACGCGCATCGGCGACGACAACTGGATCATGGCCTACGTGCACATCGCTCACGACTGCCAGATCGGCCACAGGACCATCTTCGCCAACAATGCGCAACTGGCTGGTCACGTCCATGTCGGCGACTGGGCGATCCTCGGCGGCTTTACGGTGGTGCACCAGTTCGTGCGCATCGGCGCGCACTGCATGACCGGCATGGGCACCATTCTGCTGCAGGATGTGCCGCCCTACGTGACGGCATCGGGCAATCCGTCCGCCCCGCACGGCATCAACAGCGAAGGCCTGAAGCGGCGCGGTTTCTCGCCGGAGGCCATCGCCGCCATCAAGCGTGCCTACAAGACGCTCTACCGCAGCGGTCTGAAGCTCGAGGATGCAGCGGCAGCCATTACCGCCGCGACAGTCGAGATGCGTGACGAGATCGCGCTTCTGACGGACTTCCTGGCCACCCCCGGACGCGGCATCATCCGATAAGCCATGACGCGTATTGCACTGGTGGCCGGGGAAGCCTCGGGCGACCTGCTGGCCGCTCACCTGATCGACGCACTCGAACGCCGTCTCGCCGACGCCGACTTTTTCGGCATCGGTGGGCCGAAGATGCAACGGGCCGGTTTCGATGCCTGGTGGCCGGCGGAAAAGCTCGCGGTACGCGGTTATGCCGAGGTGCTGCGGCATTATCGGGAGATCGCCGGCATTCGTCGGGAACTGCTGCAACGCTTGCTGGCCGACCCGCCCGATGTGTTCATCGGTGTCGATGCGCCCGACTTCAACCTGTGGCTGGAACGCCGTCTCAAGGAAGCCGGCATCCGCACGGTGCACTATGTCAGCCCATCCGTTTGGGCCTGGCGCGGCGGACGCATCAAGAAGATCGCCCGGGCCTGCGATCATCTGCTGGCCCTGTTCCCTTTCGAGCCGGCGCTTTACGAAAAAGCCGGATTGCCGGTCACCTACGTGGGTCATCCGCTGGCCGATGTATTGCCGCTGGAAGTCGATCATTTCGCCGCGCGCGAGCGGCTCGAACTGCCCGCGACGACGCGGCCGGTATTCGCCCTGTTGCCGGGCAGTCGCCAGTCAGAAGTGAAATACATGGCGGCCACCTTCATTTGCACGGCCGGCCTGCTACGGGAACGCTTCCCCGAGGCGATTTTCCTCGTACCGCTGGTATCGCGCGAGACGCGCAACATTTTCGAAACGGAAATCTGGCTGCAGGGGGCGCAGGAGTGGCCGATCAAGATCCTGTTCGGTCATGCGCAGGATGCGCTGGCCGCCTGTGACGCGGCGCTGGTTGCCAGCGGCACGGCCACGCTCGAAGCGGCACTGCTCAAGACGCCGCTGGCCATCGCCTATCACATGTCGGGCTGGTCGTGGCAGTTGATGAAACGCATGCGTTACCAACCCTGGGTCGGTTTGCCGAACATCCTCGCCGGCCGTTTTGTCGCCCCCGAGTTCCTGCAGGAAGAAGCCACGCCCGAAAAACTTGCGGATGCACTGGCCGAGTTGGCGACCGATGAAGACAAGCGACGCGAACTCAACGACGTTTTTACCGCGATGCATCGGCAGTTGCGTCAGAACACTGCCGACAAGGCGGCAGATGCCATCCGGGCCATGCTGGCAAAATGATCTGCGGTGTCGATGAGGCGGGAAGGGGACCACTGGCCGGGCCGGTCGTCGCGGCGGCGGTGATCCTCGATCCGGCGCGGCCGATTGCCGGACTCGCCGATTCCAAGAAGCTTTCTGCCGCGCGCAGGGAGAAACTGGCGGTGGAGATCCGTGCCCATGCGCTGGCCTGGTGTGTGGCAGAGGCGAGCGTCGCGGAGATCGATACCCTCAACATTCTGCAGGCGACGCTGTTGGCGATGCAACGCGCGGTAGCCGGTCTCATACTGGTGCCAGCGGAGGTGCTGATTGACGGTAATCGTTGTCCTCCGCTCGACGTTCCGGCACGTCCGATCATCGGCGGTGATGCCACGGTGGCGGAGATTTCCGCAGCTTCGATTCTCGCCAAGACGGTGCGTGACGCCGGCATGCTTGAACTGCACGCCCGATATCCGCAGTACGGCTTCGACCGCCACAAAGGTTACGGCACAGCCGTGCATCTGGCGGCCTTGCGCGTGCACGGACCGAGCGTGGAGCACCGCCGCAGCTTCGCT
>CAYNCH010000103.1:0-6450 GCA_964395815.1 uncultured Methyloversatilis sp. | reverse complement strand
GACGAGATCACGCCGCACTACGACCCGATGATCGCCAAGCTGATCGTCTGGGACGAGAACCGCGAGCGGGCGCTGGCGCGCATGCTGCAGGCGCTGGCCGACTACCGCATCGTTGGCGTGACCAGCAACGTCGGCTTCCTGTCGCGGCTGGTCGCCTGCCCGTCCTTCGCCCGCGCCGACCTCGATACGGGGCTGATCGAGCGCGAGCAGGCGTTCCTGTTTCCCGCAGGCGATGCTGCCGCGCCGCCGCGCGATGCCTGGCTGCTGGCCGCGCTGGCCGAGTTGCTGCGCGACCGTCACTACGGCGCGGCGCATGCGACGGCGAGCGGTGACCCGCATTCGCCCTGGCATCTGCGCGACGGCTGGCGCGCCAACGGCGCGGCGCGGCGCGCGATCCTGCTGCGCCACGGCGGCATCGAAAAGCGTGTCGTCGCGGCCTACCGTGGCACTGGCTTTGAACTTGATCTGGACGGCCAGACCTCGCCCGCCAGCGGCGAACTGCGCGAAGACGGCACGCTGCGCGCCGATCTCGATGGCCGCCGGCTGACAGCCACCGTCATTCCCGCCGGCGAGAAGCGCCATGTCTTCTGCGACGGCGGCAGCTTCATCTTCGTCGCGGTCGATCCGCATCACCACGCGGGCGAGGGCGCCGGCGCCGAGGGCGGGATCACCGCGCCGATGCCCGGCAAGGTGATCGCGCTGCTGGCCGCGCCGGGTGCGAGGGTCGAGAAGGGCACGCCGCTGGTGGTGCTGGAGGCGATGAAGATGGAGCACACGCTGGTGGCCCCGGCAGCCGGCACGGTCAAGGCCTTCTGCTACGCCGTTGGCGAGCAGGTGGCGGATGGCGCAGAATTGGCGGAATTCGAGATTGCCGCTTGATGCCATGACCCTGCCCAGCAAAGTACGCATCGTCGAGGTCGGCCCGCGCGACGGACTGCAGAACGAGAAGCAGCCCGTCCCCGCCGCCGTCAAGATCGAGCTCGTCAATCGCCTCGCCGACTGCGGCCTGACGGCCATCGAGGCCACCGCCTTCGTCTCGCCCAAGTGGGTGCCGCAGATGGCCGACGCCGCCGAGGTCATGGCCGGCATTGAGCGGCGCCCCGGCGTGAGCTATCCGGTGCTGGTGCCGAACGAAAAAGGCCTGGAGTCCGCCATCGCGGTGCAGGCCGCCGAGGTCGCGGTGTTCGCCGCCGCCTCGGAGGCCTTCTCGCAGAAGAACATCAACTGCACGATCAAGGAATCGCTGGAGCGCTTCAATCCGGTGATGTCCAAGGCCAGGGAAGCCGGCATCAAGGTGCGCGGCTACGTCTCCTGCGTGCTCGGCTGTCCCTACCAGGGCGAGGTGGCGCCCGCCGCCGTGGCCGACGTCGCCTGGGCGCTGTTCGAGATGGGCTGCTACGAGGTCTCGCTCGGCGACACCATCGGCACGGGCACGCCGGGCAAGACCCAGGCGATGATCGAGTCGGTCGCGCGCCGCGTGCCGATCAAGAAGCTCGCCGGCCACTACCACGACACCTACGGCATGGCCATCGCCAACATCCACGCCTCGCTGCAGATGGGCGTGAACGTCTTCGACGCCGCCGTCGGCGGCCTCGGCGGCTGTCCCTATGCCAAGGGCGCCTCGGGCAACGTGGCGACCGAGGACGTGGTCTGGCTGCTCAAGGGACTGGGCATCGACTGTGGCGTCGATCTCGACAGGCTCGTCGATACGGCGGCCTGGATCTCCACGCAACTGGGGCGCACGCCCGCATCGAAGGTGGCGCAGGCCGTCATCGCAAGGCGTGGCTGAAGAGCAGGACATCCCCTGCGTCGGCGTCTGCCTGCCGGATGAGGACGAGATGTACTGCATCGGCTGCGGCCGCCCCTGGGGAACACCGCCGCCTCCGCGTGTCGACTACCGGGTCATCGAGCGCGGCTGGCTGTCGTCGAACAACATCCTGCTGTTCGATGGCGGTGAAGCGACGCTGATCGACAGCGGCTACGTCGGTCATGTGGCGCAGACCGTCGAACTCGTAAAGTCGGCGCTGGCAGGACGGCAACTGAAAAGGGTCATCAACACCCATTCCCATTCCGACCACATCGGTGGTAACGCCGCGCTACAACGGACGTTTGGTTGCGAAATCCTGATTCCCGCCGGCATCGAGGAGCACATTGCCAACTGGGACGAGCAGGCCCTGCTGCTCGCGCCGGCCGCGCAGCGCGGCGACCGCTTCCGCCACGACGGCGCGGTGCGGCCGGACGACACGCTGCGCATGGGCGGCGCGGACTGGCGGGCCCTTGCGGCACCCGGCCACGACATGGATGCGCTGGTGTTCCACTGCGCGGAAGCGCGCATCCTGATCTCCGGTGACGCGCTCTGGGAAGACGGCTTCGGCATCGTCTTCGGCGAACTGCTCGGACAGCCTGGCGCCCTGCAAGCGACGCGTGCGACGCTCGACATGATTTCCCGCCTTGCCGTCGACACGGTGATTCCCGGCCACGGCAAGCCATTCGGGGATGTGCGCGCCGCGCTGGAACGCGCCTACAAACGCATCGCCGCCTTCGAGGCCGACCCCGTGCGCATGGCACGCAACGCCGTGAAGGCCTGCTTCATTTTCAACCTGCTCGACCGGCAGTCCCTGCCGCGCCGCGAACTGGAACGCTATCTGGAAAGCGTGCCGCTCTTTCGCGACATCGGCACGCGCCTGCTCGGCATGGATATTCCCGAACTCGCCGCCTGGCTGGTCTCGGAACTTAAGCGCGGCTGCGCACTGGAGGAACGCGACGGCTTGTTGCTGCCGACGATGGCGGCTTGAGGTGCGAAAGTCGGCGCCAGCGGGACGGCGCGGCGCCGGCTTATGGGTATTCCTGCCGGGCGTGCAGGACGTTCGTCACCTTGATGATGGCCTCCATTTCGGCCGTAGAACCTCAATTGCCGGCCTCAGGATCGAGGTTGGGCTGACCGCTCTTTCGGGCAAGCGCGAGAAATATCTTGATTTTCTTCATCGCTTCGCCGCGTCGCATGGTGGCGATGCGGACAGTTTTCGTCAAATGCTCGCCAGCCGTGATTTTATGGCCTTGCAACGGGCCGCTCATGGGCTGAAGGGCACGGCGTCCATGCTGGGCGCAGAGCAGATCGCCCAGACGACCGGCGAGATCGAACGGGACATTAAATCCGCGGGAGATCAGGTGGATGCCCGGGCGATCGCGGGCTTGATCGACGCGCTGGATGACGCCATGCGAACGCTGGTCAGCGGGCTGCAAGCATTCAGGACGACGGGTAGTTGTGGAATAGTCGCAGTCTGAACGATCGACAGGAAACAAAATATCTCGACATTGCGCACGGCGCATCATTCAGTTTTCACTGCTGCACGGAGCCGTTGGATGGCCAAGGATCTTGCCATCGCTAAAGAATGCCGATGGTGACCCCGCCGCCTACTTCACCTCATATTCGAAGCTGCCCGCCACCTGCCCCTCGACGATGACCTGCAGGTGGCGTTTCCCTGGCGGCTCGCCCGGGCCGATTGCCCATTCGCCGATGATGAGGCCGTCGACGGGTACGAGCTGCCGCTGACTCACCTGGTTGCGCCGCGGCAGGGGAATGGTGCCGCCTTCCGGGCCGAGGGTCGTGCCGGCTTCCGTGGCCGGGGTCGGCAGCAGGTATTCCTCGCGCACCGACAGGCTGCGCTGGTCGGTACGCACTTCGATGATCCAGCCATAGCGCTGACCTACCCGGTGTGGGACGATGTTGGCGGGTTCGAAACTGATTTCCTTCGGGTCGCGTGCATCGAAGATACCGAATTCGGCGTTGCCGATGACGATGGATTGTGTGGATTGGGCAGTTTTGGCGGGTTCGGCGTGTGCGCCCTGCCCCAGGGCGTACAGCAACAGAGAGAGCAGAAGGCGGTGTTTCATGCAAGACGGGCGATGCCGGGCAGGAAGACTTCGGTGACCAGCAACGGACGATTGCGGCGACAAAAACGCGAGCGGCGCGCCCACAAGGGAGCCGGCAGCGGCCCGACGGCGGCGGTGGCATGGCGATGCAGCGGATGCGTCGCGCCGAGGCAGGCACATTGCAGGGGGCCGCGGCAGATGCCCGGGTCGGCAAACAGTGCGGCGCCCAGCGGCCGGGCGCCGATGGCCCGCGCCATGTGCCAGGGGCCGGTGAGATCCTGCGGAGCAAGCACGCTGTGGGCGAACACCACGGGTTCGTCGTCGGCCACCAGCAGTACCTCGCGTGTCCAGGCATGCTGCCCGGCAGGCAGGTCGATCAGCAGGCGTTCGTCGCCGCAGGGCCGGGCGCGGTGCTCCCCGAGCACGCGGACGTGAAATGTCCGGCAGCGGGCGACGATGCGTGCGGTGAGCGAGCCGGTGTCGGCGAGCCAGGGATGGAGGATGTCGGGTGCGCCGGCCAGGGAGGGGCGTGATTTCCAGCGAGTGTCCTGGCGTGACATCGTGAGATGACGGGATGGCGCATCGTGTGTGGGAACGGGCGCCGATGCTACCATAGGGCTCACCTGTCCTCTCCCCTTCCTTTGCCCATCCATCGTTTGCCCGCATGCAACTCGTCCTGATCAGTGGCCTGTCCGGTTCCGGCAAGTCGATCGCCCTGAACGTCCTGGAGGATGCCGGCTTTTTTTGCGTCGACAACCTGCCCGCGCCGCTGCTGTCGGGACTGGCGGGACACCTGTTGCGCGAGGGGCATCAGCGCGTTGGCGTGGCGATCGACATGCGCGGTGGCGGCGGTATCGCCACGCTGCCCCAGCAGCTCCACCAGCTGGCCGAGAACGGCATCGATGTGCGTTTCGTTTACCTCGAGGCGCGTGACGATGTGCTGATCCAGCGCTTTTCCGAGACGCGCCGCCGCCATCCGATGGTGGCGGGCGAGTGCACGCTGGCCGAGGCCATCGCCCGCGAACGCGAGGCACTGGAAGCCTTGCAGGAACGCGGGCATCGCATCGATACGAGCAATATCCGGCCGAACGCCCTGCGCGCGATGATCAAGGATTTCCTCGACCTGAAGGGCGAGGGGCTCACCTTGCTGTTCGAGTCCTTCGGCTTCAAGCACGGCCTGCCGCTCGATGCCGACCTCGTTTTCGACGTGCGTTGCCTGCCAAACCCGCATTACGATCCGCAACTGCGTCCGCTGACCGGGCTCGATCAGGCCGTCGGCGACTTCCTGGCCGCCCAGCAAGGCGTGCAGCGCATGCTGCACGACATCCGCCATTTCGTGGCGGACTGGCTGCCGGCCTATATTCGCGACAACCGCTCCTACCTCACCGTTGCGCTTGGCTGCACCGGCGGGCAGCATCGCTCGGTCTGGTTCGCCGAGCGTCTGGCCGAACACTTTCGCGGCAGCGCCCGGGTTCTGGTCAGGCACCGTCAGCTGGTGCAATGAAGTCCTGGCTGGCGCTGCTGCAGCCGGGCGACTGGGGCGTGCTGGCGCTGGGCGCGGCAGCGGTGGCGGTCTCCTTTTTCTTGCTGTGGTCTGGCGGCAAGGCCGAGCGTGCCGTGATCCGTCTCGATGGCCGCATCGTTGCCGAATATCCGCTTACCGCCCCGCTGCGTTATGCGGTGAAAGGATCGCTCGGCGCGACGATCATCGAGATCGCCCCGGGCCGCGCGCGCGTGCTGTCCGATCCCGGTCCGCGCCAGTATTGCGTGCAGCAGGGCTGGCTCACGCGCCCCAACGCCATCGCCATCTGCGCGCCCAACCACGTCAGCCTGAGCCTTGCCGGTGGCGATTCGAGTCATGACAGCCTCAACTATTGAATTGCAGGTCACCGACACCGATCGCCGCATCGCGCGCTACGCGGCGGCGGCCATCGCGCTGACCGTCGCCGAGGCGGCGCTGCCGTCGCCGCTGCCCGGCGTCAAGCCCGGCCTCGCCAACATCGTCGTGCTGATCGTGCTGTGGCGCCACGGCTGGCGCGAGGCGGCCTGGGTGTCGGTGCTGCGTGTGGTGGCCGGCAGTCTGCTGGTCGGCCAGTTCCTGGCGCCAGGATTTTTTCTCGGCCTGGCGGGTGCGCTGACCAGTCTCGCGGTGCTCGCGCTCGCTGTGCGATTGCCGCGTACCGTGTTCGGGCCGGTCACGGCGAGCGTGCTGGCCGCTTTCGCCCACGTCGGCGGACAGCTTGTCGTGGCGCGCCTGTGGCTGGTGCCGCACGATGGCGTGTTCTTTCTGGCGCCGCTGTTCGGGCTTTCGGCACTGGTTTTCGGTATCGTGAACGGTCTGATCGCCACACGCCTGCTGAAGGAAACCGAGTGAAAACGATTGCCGTCGCCTGGACCGGCGCTTCCGGACTGCCTTACGGGCTGCGCCTCGTCGACTGCCTGCTGGCCGGCGGCTGCCGCGTCTGGCTCATGTATTCGCAGGCCGCCCAGATTGTCGCGAAGCAGGAGGCCGACCTCGTGCTGCCCGTGCAGCCGCGCGAGGCGCAGCGTCTCCTCGCCGAGCGTTTTGATCTGGCC
>CAYNCH010000102.1:4834-6548 GCA_964395815.1 uncultured Methyloversatilis sp. | reverse complement strand
CCTACATGTCGCCCGAGCAGATCCGCATGGATGCGCTCGACCACCGCACCGACATCTACTCGCTCGGCGTGGTGATGTTCGAGCTGCTCACCGGCCGCCTGCCCTTCGTGGCAGACAACAACGTCGCCCTCGTCCAGCAGGTGCTCGACGGTGCGCCGCCGGACATCCGCCGCCTGCGGCCGACGCTGCCGCTGCGGCTGGCGCAGATCGTCGACCGGGCGATGCAGCGCGACCCGGCGGCACGCTATCCGACCTGGCACGCTTTCGCGCACGACCTCGCGCGACTCGCGGCCATCGATCTGCCGCACGAATCGATCAGCGACACCGAGAAGTTCAACGCGTTGCGCGAGCTGTCCTTCTTCGCCGGCTTCGGCGACGTCGAACTATGGGAAGTGCTGCGCATCAGCGTCTGGGGCCGCGTGCCGCCGGGCACCCACCTCGTCGACGAGGGCGACGAAGGCAATTTCTTCTTCATCATCGCGGCTGGCGAAGTGCGTGTCACCAAGTCAGGGCACGATCTCGGCGTGCAGCCCGCCGGCCGCTGCTTCGGCGAGATGAGCTACATCCGCAAGGGAGCGATGACGCGCACGGCCACCGTCACGGCAGTCACGCCGGTAACGCTGCTCAAGATCAAGCCCGCGGCGCTCGCCGCCGCCTCGGATGCCTGCCAGCTGGCTTTCAACCGCGCCTTCCTCGACATCCTCGTCGACCGCCTCGCCGAGGCGAACGCGGAACTGGTCGGTCTGCGGATCTGAGCCCTTACGACAGCGCCGCAACCACCTCGGGTGGCGCCTGCACCAGTTCGATCAGCACGCCCTCGCCGCCGATCGGGAATTCGTCGCTGGCCTTCGGGTGCAGGAAGCAGATGTCGTAGCCGGCCGCGCCCTTGCGGATGCCGCCCGGTGCAAAGCGCACGCCCTGTGCCGTCAGCCATTCCACCGCCTTGGGCAAATCGTCGATCCACAGGCCGACATGGTTGAGCGGCGTGGTGTGCACCGCCGGCTTCTTCTCGGGATCGAGCGGCTGCATCAGGTCCACCTCGACCTTGTAAGCGCCCTTGCCCATCGCGCAGATGTCCTCATCGACGTTCTCGCGCTCGGAGACGAAGTTGCCGGTCACGTCGAGGCCGAGCTTGTCGACCCACAGCGTGCGCAGCTTGTCCTTCGACGGGCCGCCGATGGCGATCTGCTGGATGCCCAATACCTTGAATGGTCTGCTCATATTATTTTTTCCCTCTGACGAACATGAATACGCCGATGACGACCATCGGCAACGAAAGCCACTGCCCCATGCTCACGACGTAGGACACGCCGAAGATGCCGTGGTCCGGCTCGCGGAAATACTCGCCGATCCAGCGCGCGACGCCATAGCCGATCAGGAACAGCGCCGACACCTGCATGCGCGGCCGCTGCCTTGCGGAAAACCACCACAGCAGCGCGAACAGCAGCAGACCCTCGCCGCAGGCCTGATAAAGCTGCGAGGGATGGCGCGGCAGGCCATCGACCAGAGGGAAAACCATCGCCAGCGGAAAGTCGGCGCTGGCGGGACGGCCCCACAGTTCGCCGTTGATGAAGTTGCCCACCCGCCCCAGCCCCAGGCCGATGGGCACCAGGGGCGCGATGAAGTCGGTGACCTGCCAGAACCCGAGGCCATGCTTGCGCGCGAACAGCGCCATCGCGGCCAGCACGCCGAGGTAGCCGCCGTGGAAGCTCAT
>CAYNCH010000102.1:0-4824 GCA_964395815.1 uncultured Methyloversatilis sp. | reverse complement strand
GTAGTAGTCCGGCTCGTAGAACAGCACCTGCCCGAGCCGGCCGCCGAGCACCACGCCGAGCACGCCGTAGAAGAGCAGGTCATCGACATGCTGCGGCGTCAGCCCGTGCCACGGCTGTGAAGTCGCACGGCGCTTGCCGAGCCAGAGGAAGGCGACGAAGGCCAGCAGGTACATCAGGCCGTACCAGCGTACGGCCAGCGGGCCGAGGCTGAGGGCGATCGGATCGAATTGCGGATGGATCAACATGCCCGCATTTTGCCGCATTACACTCCTGCCATGCTCTCGATCGCCACCTGGAACATTCACAAGGGCTTCTCGCAATTCAACCGGCGCATGGTCGTCCACGAGCTGCGCGACCGGCTGCGCGAGCTGGATGCCGACATCGTCTTCCTGCAGGAAGTGCAGGGGCGTCACGAGCATCACGCGGCGCGCCACGAAGACTGGCCGGCAGCGCCGCAGCACGAGTTCCTCGCCGAAGGTGTCTGGGGCAGCCACGCCTACGGCCGCAACATGGTCTACGACCACGGCCACCACGGCAACGCGATCCTCGCGCGCTTCCCGATCCTCTCCGCGCACAACCAGGACGTGACACGCCTGCGCTTCGAGAAGCGCGGCCTGCTGCACTGCGCCGTCGAGGTCCCGCAAATGGCACAGCCGTTGCACTGCGTGTGTGCGCACCTATCGCTGTTCGGCCGCTCGCGCCGCCATCAGTACGACGCGCTGGCCGGCTTCATCGAAACCAACGTGCCGCCGGATGCCCCGCTGATCATCGCCGGCGACTTCAACGACTGGCGCGGCCGTGCCTGCGAGCTGCTGGCGCCGCGGCTGGGCCTGACCGAGGTCTTCGCCAATGGCCACGGCCGCCGGCCGATGCGCAGCTTCCCGGCCGCCCTGCCGCTGTTCCGCCTCGACCGCATCTACATGCGAGGCCTGCAGGTCGACACCTGCGCCGTGCATCACGGTCGGCCGTGGTCGGCGATCTCCGATCACGCCGCCCTGTCCGCCCGCTTTTCATTGCTGCGCGCCGTCCCATGAGCGCCGACTTTTCCCGCCGCCACCGGTTCGACGCCGGCGGGGCAGCATTCATGGCGGGCAATCGCATCGACCTGCTGGAAACCGGCGCACACTTCCTCCCCGCCCTGCTGGCCGCCATCGCGGCGGCAGAATGCGAAATCCACCTCGAAACCTACATCTTCGCCGCCGACGCCACCGGACGGGCCGTGGTCGCGGCGCTGGTCGCGGCGGCACGGCGCGGCACGAATGTCAGGGTGCTCGTCGATGGTTTCGGTGCGCGCGAGTTTGCCGCCGGACTGGGCCGCGAACTCGTCGCGGCCGGTGTCGCACTGGAGGTCTATCGGGCCGAGGCCGGACAAACGCGTCTGCGCCGCAACCGGCTGCGCCGCCTGCATCGCAAGCTCGTCGTGATCGACGGTCGTCTCGCCTTCGTCGGCGGCATCAACATCGTCGATGATGCAGACACGCCCGGCCTCGGACCGCGCTTCGATTACGCCGTGCGTGTCGCCGGCCCGCTCGTCGCCCGCATCCACGCCAGCATGACGCGGCTGTGGCGGCTGGTCGGCTGGGCACGCCTACAGCGCCGCCCGCCGCCGCTGGCCGTGCCCGCCTGCCAGCGCGACGAACACGCCGGCGACATGCACGCCGCCTTCGTAATCCGCGACAACCTGTGGCACCGGCGCGCCATCGAAGAGGCCTATCTCGATGCCCTCGCCACGGCACAACACGAGGTGACGATCGCCAATGCCTACTTCCTGCCCGGCCTGCGCTTCCGCCACGCGCTCGTCGCCGCCGCCGCGCGCGGCGTGCGCGTCACCGTGCTGCTGCAGGGGCAGGTCGAATACGCGCTGCTGCACTACGCGACGCAGGCGCTCTACGGCCACCTGCTGAAGAACGGCGTGCGCGTCTGCGAATACCGGGCCGGCTTCCTGCACGCCAAGGTGGCCGTCGTCGACGCCGCCTGGGCGACGGTCGGCTCGTCGAATATCGACCCCTTCAGCCTGCTGCTGGCGCGCGAGGCGAACGTCGTCGTCAAGGATGCCGGCTTCGCCGCGCGTCTGCGCATGAGTATCGACCGGGCGATCGCGCAGGACGCCGTGGAGATCACCCACGCCGACCTGCGCCGCAGCGGCTGGCTGGCCCGCGGCCTGCGCTGGGCCGCCTACGGCATGGTGCGACTGCTGCTCGGCCTCACGCGCTACGGCGGTGCGGATTATCGGGAGTGAGGGGCCGTCCCGCCCGCGCCGACCAACCGGCGATTTCGCGCATCCTGGCAGCGGTTGTTTCGCAGCGGCGAGCGGAGGAAAATGCCGCTTTTCGGGGGTGAGGCGACAGCGCCATGAAACTGCTGCTGGCAGAAGACGATCCGCTGGTCGGGGACGGCGTGGCCCAGGGCCTGCGTCTCGCGGGCTTTACGGTGGACTGGATGCGCGACGGGCGCGAGGCCCTGCATGCGCTCAAGGTCGGCAGCTATTCGCTGTTGCTGCTCGATCTCGGCCTGCCCTTGCTCGACGGCCTGGCCCTGCTCGACAAGCTGCGCCGCCAGGGCAATACCATTCCGGTGCTGGTGATCACCGCGCGCGATGCATTGCCCGATCGCATCGATGGGCTCAATCGCGGGGCCGACGATTACCTGGTCAAGCCCTTCGATCTCGATGAGCTGGTGGCGCGCATACATGCGCTGCTGCGGCGCGGCCAGGGGCGCAGCCATTCCGAGCTACGCCTCGGCACGCTGTGCGTCAGTCCGTTGAACCATACCGTGACCCTCGACGGGCAGGATGTGCCGCTCACCTCGCGCGAATTTGCGCTGCTGGCCGCCCTGATGGAAACGCCGGGCGCGGTGATCTCGGTGCGCGATATCGAGGAACGCCTCTACGGCTGGGAAGAAGAGGTCTCGAACAACGCCGTCGAGGTGCTGCTCCATCGCCTGCGCAAGAAGCTCGGCGGCGACTGGATCCGCAACGTGCGCGGCGTCGGCTTCAAGATCGTCGAGCCGGCTTGAACTCGATCCGCATTCGCCTGTTTTTGTGGCTGACGCTGGCGCTCGCCGTAACGAGCGTTTTCATCGGCCTGATCACCTACCAGCTGGCCTGGGACGGTTATAACCGCCTGCGCGACTTCACGCTGGAACAGGTGGCCTACACCGTTCTGCAGCATGAGGTGAACCCCAGTCCCACGGCCGACCAGAGCGGCCAGTATCTGAGCCAGGTGTGGCACACCGATGGCCGCCTGCGCTTCAGCACGCGACCGCCGATCGACCTGCCATTGCAAACGATCGGGCACCATCAGCTTGAGTGGGCCGGTGAAGAGTGGCATGTCGTCACCGTGGCCGAAGGCGATCGCATCGTGCAGGTGGCCAACACGGTGGCCAACCGCGGCAGGATGTTCGAGCAGGTCCGCCTGTGGATCTGGATTCCGCTGCTGCTGCTGATCATGATGCTCGGTGCGCTGATGTCGGGGGCGGTCGGCGAAGCGCTGGGGCCGCTCGATGCCTTGCGCCGGCAAATTCAGGCGCGCGATCCGGCGCAGTTGCAGCCCTTGCCGCGCGAGGAGCATCCGGTCGAGATCGCCCCCCTGGTCGATTCGATCAACGAGCTGCTGGTACGGCTCGATCACCTGCTGAGCAAGCAGCGTAGTTTTGTGGCCGACGCTGCCCACGAGATGCGCACGCCGCTCACGGCCATCCAGCTGCAGGCGCAGGTCATGGCCGCCAGCCACGCTACGGCCGATCGCGAAACGGCGCTGACCGCCTTGCGCGCCGGGGTCGAACGCGCCAGCCATCTGGTCGAGCAACTGCTGCAACTGGCGCGTTACGATGTCGAGTCGATCCATGCGCCGGTGCTGCGCGCCTGCGTGCCGGCCGAACTGGCGCGCCAGATGGTCATCGACTATCAGCCGCTGGCCGACAAGCACGGCATCGACCTGGGCCTCGGCCAGTGCGATACCGTCAGCGTGCCGGCCGACGCGGCGGGCCTGCGCATCCTCCTCGGCAACCTGCTCGACAATGCCTTGCGCTATGCCGGCCGCGGCCGGCGGGTCGATGTCGAAGTCCGTGACGGCACAACGGCGGTCTCGCTGTGGGTGATCGACAACGGGCCGGGCATTCCCGCCGCCGCCCGCGAACAGGTGTTCGAACGCTTTCGCCGTCTCGCCAGCGCCGACTTTCCCGGCAGCGGGCTGGGGCTGGCCATTGTCCGCGAAATCGTCGACCTGCACCACGGCGCCATCGCACTGAGCGAAACCCCCGGCGGGGGCTTGAGCGTGCGCGTCGATCTGCCGCACGCCTGAAAACCCCTTTCGGCTTTCGCAAAGCTTACAAAGCGGCTGCTCGGTAAACGGTCGGTAAGTCGGCGTTTTCTACAGTGCGTGCTGCGGCAATCCCGCCGCAACTCCAACAGGCACTCAGGGGGGACCGATGGCACAAGAAACCTACGAACGGATTCGCGCCAATCCGAAATTCCAGGCGTTCGTCAGCAAACGCAACAAATATTCGATCATCATGAGCATCCTGATGATCATCGCCTACTACGGCTACATCCTGCTGATCGCCTTCGACAAGCCGTTCCTGGCCACCAAGACGGGTAGCGGCGTCATGTCGATCGGCATCCCGATGGGCCTCGGCGTCATCCTGGTCACCATCGTCCTGACCTGGATCTACGTGCGTCGCGCCAACACCGAGTTCGACTCGGAAGCGGAACAAATCATCAAGGAGGCCACCAAGTGAGCGTTTCCAGCAAGCACATCCTCGGCGGCCTGGCCCTGCTGGCCCTGGCCGGCGGCGCCCTCGCGGCCGGCGCCGATCTCGGCACC
>CAYNCH010000101.1:0-6634 GCA_964395815.1 uncultured Methyloversatilis sp. | reverse complement strand
ACTTTCTGCCCGGTTTCCCACAGATGGCTTGGCCGATGGCGGAGTGGGTGCTCGATCCGTATTACGCCGACGACTTCCGCCAGAACGACGAAATCGAAGCGGCGATCCTCGTCTGGGAAGGCCTGGAAGGCACCATGCTGGATCTGATGCGGCAGACCGAGGCGGATTTCCCTGGGGCCGTTGTCTTCAGTTTGCCGAGCTTTGGCACAGAGACGGTGCGCCGCCATGTCGAGCTCGGTGTGCGCGGCACACCGGAAACCGTGGCCCGGGCGATCGAGGTGCTCAAGGCCGGTGTAATGGCGCTGGGCTACGACTTCACCGCAAAGTAAAAAAGTCGGCGCTGGCGGGACGGCGCGCTGAATAAAAAAAGCCCCGGCTTTAAGGGCCGGGGCTGAATCGGTTCCTTTGCGGAACCGGAGGAGGAGACGATAAAACGTTTGCTACCAGAGGGCTAAATTAGGCAACCTTCTTGGCCTTCGGGGCGGAAGCGCCAACAGCCTTGACGGTCGCGGAGGTCGCGGCGGCGACGTTCGCTTCGGTCATCTCGGCGACCTGCTTGGCGGCCTTGTTCATGGTCTCGTAGGCCGAGTTGGCGGCAGCCAGAGCGGACTTGACAGCGGCAACGGCGACGTCGGAACCGGCCGGAGCGTTCTTGGCGGCCTTGTCAAGCACGTTGGAGACGTTCTTGTTCATTTCGACATACTGGCTGTCGAAAATCTTGGAGAACTCTTCCTGAGTCTGGGTGGCGATCTCATACACGCTGCGCGAGTAGGCGACGGCTTTTTCGAAGGCGGGCTGGGCCAGGGCGGCTTGCATGCCGACCAGTTCCTGCACGTCCTTGACAGCCAGCAGCGACTTGGCGTTATTCACGCTGTCTTCCAGCAAGGTGCGAGCGGTGTTGAGGTTGAGAGCGGCGAGGCGCTCGGCGCTGGCGAACGCGGTGTTGGCGATCGTCAGGAGGGTTTCGACATTGGCTTTGTTGGCGCCGGCGAATTGTTCGGGGGTCGTGTACATGGCGATCTCCTAAATAGAATTGCGTCTGAAAAGTTTGGAAGTACTGAATCGGAATCGAATCGGTTGGTGCTACAGCGTTTTGTTGCAGTGCATCATGGATTGAATTATATGAACGCCGAATCCGAAGTCAAGTACTTTTTTGTGCGGCGCAACAAAAATATTTGCATCGAAGCATAAGTCGATACTTATCATCGACTTATATTTGACACCCCGTGGGTCTCAAACACCCGGAAGGGCGGTGCAACGGTTGAATTTGTTGCGCTGCGATCAGCGCGGCGCCGTTGTATCCGGGGTGGATTTGGCGTTCTTTGGCTGGATGACGGCAGTCACACGTCCAGGGGTACCGGACTGTGCGCCCGCCGTTGGCGAGGAATTGACGGAGTATTTTTCAGTCAGGCCGTCATAGAAGATGAACGCTCCCTGCATTTCGTCCCGGCCACTTTTGAGTCGGGCACGGCGGGAGAATTCGGCTTGTTCCGTGCGGGCATCGTATTCGAGACGTTCCGCTTCGCCTTCCACATATTCCTCGCTTCCCTCGCGTTTCTGGCGGAAGCGCACCAGCCCGCCTTCGCCTCCGCTCGCCACGACTTTCTGAAAGCCTTCCGCATCCTGCGTGACGACCAGCTTCGCTGTCCGTATCGACATCGTGCCTTGCGAGAGCGCCACATTGCCTTCAAAGACGTGTACCCGCTTGATGTCGTCGACCGAGACGCGGTCGGCTTCGAGCTTGACCGGTTTGTCGCGGTCGGCCCGTTCGGCGTGGACGGGGCCGGTCATGCAAAAAGCGCAGAAGGAGAAGGCGAGCAGGAGCTTGAGAGAATTCATGTCAGCGTTTCGCTTGAGGCCGGTTTCCCCGGGCGCGAGATTTGGGCTTGGTGTGGGGCTTGGAGCGCGATTTTGCCTTGGATTTTGTCTTGGGTGCAGTTTCGCGGGCGACTTTTGTGTCGGGGGCTGACGCCGTTCGCTCGGCCTGCGTCTTGCCGGTGCGATGAAAAAGCCCAGTCACCGGGCCTTCGAGTACAAAGCTCCCTGCCTTGTTGTCCGCCTCCATGCGGCGTCCGTCGAGACGCGAGCGGCCCTGAAGGATCGAGACGGCAGTCGCCGTGCTGGCCCGCTCCTCTTCCGGCCAGACATCGAGGTGCGCTGTTGTTATCAGCGAAGGGGGCTTGCCGGTGACACCTGCGCGGGTCATGCGCACGTCGCCAATCAATTGCGCATGCTTGCCTTCGCTGTCGAACTGCGCCTGGTGCGCGGTAATGCGTGCGTCGGGCGAGCGGTGCCAGATCAGGAGCGGTGCCTGGATGGTCGTACTGTCGTCGTCGGGGTAGTGGCGCAGCTCGGATGCCTGCAGCGTGTGCTGCAACTTGCCTGCGGGATCGAAACGCTGCACGACGAAGTTTTCGACGATGTAATCGGGGTCATGACGGGTTTTGCCGTCATCCTGTGCAAGGGTGGGCCGCGAAGCGATGTCCAGCCAGTAAGTCACGCCGGCCAGCAGGCCAGCGAGCAACAGCGGGAAAAGTGTTGCGGCGCGGCCCGCTCCGGCTCGCATGGCCCGCCCTTCAGGCCAGGTAGGGCGCCATGACGCGCTCGAAACTGCCTTGCGCGTGCAGGATCAGTTCGCAGACCTCGCGCACGGCGCCGGCCCCTGCAGGTGCACAGGCGACATGGCAGACGTGGCGCCGGACCAGTTCGTGACCATCCGGCACCGTGGCCGAAAACCCGCAGGCCTTGAGCAGCGGCAGGTCGATCAGGTCGTCGCCCATGTAGCCGGCCTGATCGAAATCGAGGCCGGCGTCGGCGAGCAGGCCGGCCATCGCGGTGCGCTTGTCCTCGACACCCTGGAGAATGAGGTCGATGCCGAGATTGGCGGCCCGTCGCGTGACGATGGGCGAGTCGCGCCCGGTGATTATGGCGAGTCTGACGCCCGACTTGGCGAGCAGTTTCAGCCCCAGCCCGTCGCGGCTGAAAAAAGCCTTGCAGTAGTCGCCCTCAGGACCGAAATACAGGCGACCGTCGGTCATGACGCCATCGACATCGAAGCCCATCAGGCGGATTTTTGCGGCGCGGTCATAACAATTCATCAAACCACCTTGGCGCGGAAGAGATCGTGCATGTTGAGAGCCCCGACGAGTTGTCCGGCGGCATCGGTGACCAGCAGCTGGTTGACCTTGTATTGCTCCATCATCTCGACGGCTTCCACGGCCAGCCGGTCGGGCCCGATGGTCCGCGGTCCGCGTGTCATGACGGCCGCGACGGGTGTCTGGCGCAGGTCGCCGAGCCTTTCCATGGCGCGACGCAGGTCGCCGTCGGTAAAGATGCCGGCGAGCGTGCCGTCTGCGGCGAGTACCGCCGCCATGCCCATGCCGCCGCGCGAAATGGCGCTCAGCGCTTCCGGTACCGTCCCGCCAGCGCCGACTTTTGCGATCTTGTCGGCGCACTGCATGACGTCACGTACATGGGTCAGCAGCTTGCGGCCGAGCGCACCGCCGGGATGGGAACGGGCGAAGTCTTCTGCACCGAAGCCGCGCGCATCGAGCAGGGCAACGGCCAGCGCGTCACCGAGCGCCAGCGCTACCGTGGTGCTGGCGGTCGGCGCAAGGTTGAGCGGACAGGCCTCCTCGTCGACGCCCGCGTCGAGATGCACGTCAGCTTCCTGCGCCAGCGAGGAGTCGGGGTTGCCGGTGATGGCGATCAGCTTGCCGCCCTGGCGCTTGACGAGCGGAACGATGGTCAGCAGTTCGTCGTTTTCGCCGGAATTCGACAGGGCGATCAGCACGTCGTCGCGCGCGATCATGCCGAGGTCGCCATGCACCGCTTCGGCGGCATGGACGAAGTAGGCGGGGGTGCCGGTGCTGGCCATCGTCGCGGCGATCTTGCGTGCGATGTGCCCCGACTTGCCGATACCGCTGACGATGACGCGGCCATGCCGCGACAGGATCAGGCCGACCGCCGCCGCAAAGGCGCCGTCGAGACGCGCCGCGATTTTTTCGATGGCCGCGGCTTCGATGGCGAGGACACGCCGGGCCTGTGCGACGATGTGTTCCGGGGCGGGAATGGAGGTCATGAAAGCGGACGGTTATGATTGGCGAAATTATAAACCGCACCCTCACGGACCACCCGAGTGACCCTCGATCTCATCCTGCTGCTGCTCGCTGCCGCCGTGCTGGCGGTGGTGCTGTGCCGCAGCCTGAATTTGCCGCCCATCCTCGGCTATCTGCTGTTGGGTGCGCTGGCGGGCCCGCATGCCTTCGGCGTATTGCCCGATACCGCGACCGCCCATCGCCTGGCCGAGTTTGGCGTGGTGTTCCTGATGTTCACGATCGGGCTGGAATTCTCGCTGCCGCGCCTATTCGCAATGAAGCGGCTCGTCTTCGGTCTCGGCCTGGCCCAGGTGGCGGGCACCCTTGGCGCGACGGCGGCCTGCGCCATGCTGTGGGGCGTCTCGTGGCAGGCGAGCATCGCCCTGGGCGGTGCGCTGGCGATGTCGTCCACGGCGATCCTGTCCAAGCTGCTGGCCGAGCGTCGCGAGCTCGATGCCGCGCACGGCCGCGAGGTGATGGGCGTGCTGCTGTTCCAGGATCTCGCCGTCGTGCCCCTGCTGGTGCTGATTCCGGCACTGTCGCAACCGGCCGATCAACTGGCCGGGGAGTTGGGGTGGGCGCTGGCCAAGGCGGTGGTACTGCTGGGGCTGGTGCTGTTCTTCGGCCAGAAGCTCATGCATGCCTGGTTCGGTCTGGTGGCTCGGCGCAAGTCGAGCGAACTGTTCATGCTCAACGTGCTGCTCGTCACGCTCGGGTTCGCCACGGCGACGGAGCTGGCAGGGCTGTCGCCGGCACTTGGCGCCTTCGTCGCCGGCATGCTGATTTCTGAGACGGAATTCCGCTATCAGGTCGAGGAAGACATCAAACCTTTTCGTGACCTGCTGCTTGGCCTGTTCTTCATTTCCACCGGCATGATGCTCGATCCCGCCGCGATCTGGAACGATCTGGTCCGTGTCGTCGGGGTACTGGCACTCCTCCTGCTCGGCAAGCTGGCGATCGTCGGGCTTGCCTCGCGCCTGATGGGCGCCAGTCCAGGAGTCGCCTTGCGCAGCGGTCTCTGGCTATGCGCTGCCGGCGAATTCGGCTTCGTGCTGCTGGCGCTGGCCAGCGAAAGTCGGCTGATCGATCCGGTGCTGGTCCAGCCGGTGCTGGCAGCGATGGTGTTGTCGATGCTCGCGGCGCCACTGATCGTCCATTTTTCGGACCGGATCGTGCTGCGCCTCGTCGCTTCCGAATGGCTGATGCGCTCGATGCAGCTGACGCAGATCGCCGCACGTACGGTGGCGAGCGAAAAGCACGTCATCTTGTGCGGCTACGGCAAGACCGGCCAGCATCTGGCCCGTTTCCTGGAGACGGAAGGGATCGGCTTCATGGCCCTTGATCTCGATCCCGAACGGGTAAGAGAGGCCGCTGCCGCCGGCGAGCCGGTCTCGTGGGGAGACTGCACGCGTCGCGAAAACCTGCTGGCGGCCGGCATCGCCCGGGCCAGCGCGTTGGTGGTCACCTTCGCCGACATCGCGACGACGTTGCATCTCGTCGAGCGCGTGCGGGAGTTGCGCCCCGACCTGCCGATCGTCGCGCGTTCGCGCGAGGAGGAGGATGCGGAGAAGCTGTTCGAGGCCGGTGTGGCCGAAGTGGTGCCCGAGGCGCTCGAGTCCTCGGTGATGCTCGCCACCCACGCGCTGGCGCTCGTCGGCGTGCCGATGCATCGCGTCATCCGCCGCCTGCGCGAACTGCGCGAACAGCACTATGCGCTGCTGCGCGGCTTCTTCCATGGCGCGACTGACACGACGCAGATGGCCGATGCCGAACAGCCGCGCCTGCATGCGGTGATGCTGGATAGGGGCGCATGGGCGGTGGGGCGAACGCTCGAAGAAATCGCGGTGGAAAAAGTCGGCGCCGGCGTGACGGCGATTCGCCGCCGCAACCAGCCGCAGATGGCCCTCAATGGCGATCTCGAACTTAAAGCCGGCGATGTGGTGGTGTTGCGCGGCAGCGCTGCGGCGGTAGCTTCGGGAGAAATAAGACTTCTATGTGGCTGAAAACGATAGAAAAGCCCGCTCAGCGGGCTTTTCTAATCAAAATCACACCTGTTTGCAAACTGCGTATACAGTGGCTCCATCATCTACGTAGGTCGTTGTAGCCCCTGGTGCTGCATTAAGAGTGTATGCGCCACTAGCGGCAGCGATTCCGCGAACCGTACCTGTTGCTGGCTTGCCATCGTCGAACTGGGCATCTATGGCGTTGGCTACTTTACCAAGCAGATTGGTTGAGCAAATAACGAGACCGGACAAGCCGAGAGCCCCTTGCTGTACATGCAAAACGCCGCCGACTGCATTTTGCGGGTTCAGTCGGCCTGATGTTGCCGATGTATCACCCCCAACAAAGCCAGCAAGTCTTAGGTGATGCCAGAAATGGCAGTTCTCATCGGCGCTCGTTGTGCCGCAGGTAATTACTGCAGCTACAGTTGTAGCGCCAACTTGGGTATTTCCATCTCCAGCAACTGCTTGCGGGCTAGTCCATCTGGTCGCTGCCTGATCATCATCCCCTGGAAACTTTTTGTACCGATCTTGATA
>CAYNCH010000100.1:0-6649 GCA_964395815.1 uncultured Methyloversatilis sp. | reverse complement strand
CAAGGTTCGCCTGACGCATGTGCTCGACTGGGTTGCCGAGGTCCAGCCCGATGCCTTGTGCCTGCAGGAGACCAAGACCGAGGACAAGGGATTTCCCTTTGCCGAGCTCGAAGCCGCGGGCTACTACGCCATTCACAATGGCCAGAAAACCTACAACGGCGTGGCGATCCTGGCCCGCAGCGAACCTGCAGCCGTGATGCGCGACCTGCCCGATTTTGCCGACGAGCAAAAACGCATCATCGCTGCCACGATCGGTGGTGTTCGCCTCGTTTGCGCCTACATGCCGAATGGACAGGCGGTCGGTTCGGACAAGTACGCCTACAAGCTGAAGTGGCTCGCTGCCCTCGCGGACTGGCTGAAAGCGGAAATGCTGAACCACCCGCGGCTCGCGTTGCTCGGTGACTTCAATATCGCGCCGGACGATCGCGACGTGCATGACCCGGTCGCCTGGCAGGGGCAGATTCTGTGCAGCGAACCGGAACGCGAAGCCTTCCGGCGTTTTCTCGGTCTGGGGTTGGCCGATGCCTTCCGCCTGTTCGAGCAACCGGAGAAAAGTTTTTCGTGGTGGGATTACCGCATGATGGCCTTTCGCCGCAACATCGGCCTGCGCATCGACCATATCCTGCTGTCAACAGAACTGGCCGGCCGTTGCCGCGCCTGCCGCATCGACAAGGCACCCCGCAAGCGGGAGCGCCCGTCGGACCATGCCCCCATAATGGTGGAACTCGATGACTGAAATGATCGGCCTCTATCCCGTCCTGGCGAATTTGCCCGACGCCTTGCGGGCGAGCCTGCCGCAGTCCATCCAGCAGTTGACCGTACCAGCAGGAACGATCCTGTTCGACGAGCACCAGCCCTGCCAGGGATTTCCTTTCGTGCTGGCGGGGGGCATCCGCGTCGTGAAGGCCGCGGCGAATGGCCGGGAACTGCCGCTTTATCGTGTGCTGCCGGGCGAAAGCTGCATCATCACTTCAAGCTGCCTGCTCGGCCGCAGCGACTACAACGCGCGCGGCATTGCGGAGAGCGAGACCACCCTCGCCTTGCTGCCGCGTGATTATTTCGACACGTTGCTGGCTACGCCGGCCTTCCGTGACTTTGTCTTCCACCTGTTCGCCGAGCGCATCGCCGATCTCATGCAACTGGTCGAGGAGGTCGCCTTCCATAAGCTTGACCAGCGATTGGCCAACCTGCTGCTCGGCAAGGGGCGGCATCTGCAGACTACCCACCAGCAGCTGGCCGATGAGCTCGGCAGCGTGCGCGAAATCATCAGCCGCCTGCTCAAGGGGTTTGCCGCGCAAGGATTGGTGCAGTTGGGGCGTGAACAGATCGAGATTCTCGACCCGGCGGGATTGCGGAAATTGTCCGCCTGAATGTGACAATGGTCACTGAGACCGCATTCTTCCGGGTGATCTAATTCGTCGCGTCATCCATTCCTCCCAAGGAGAACACCATGAAAGCGAACGTTGGCGGCATCGACCGCATCCTCCGCATCGTCGTCGGTATTGCCCTGATCGCCTGGGCGCTGATGGGCGGGCCGGTCTGGGCCTGGATCGGCGTCGTACCCCTGGCCACCGGCGCCATGGGCTTCTGCGCGTTGTATCCCCTGCTGGGCATCAATACCTGCCCGACCAGGAAAAGCTGAAAAAGTCGGTGCCGGCGGGACGGCGTGCCTTGGCACGCCGTTTTCTTTTGGCCGGAAAAATCGCGTCAATTCAATCGATTGCCCGCGCCCTTCAGGCTAAAATGACGGGATGCTCAAGCAACGTACCCTCAAGTCCCTCGTTCGTGCCACTGGCGTTGGTCTGCATTCTGGCCACAAGGTCACGCTCGTCCTGCGTCCTGCCGCTCCCGGAACCGGAATCGTCTTCCATCGCGTCGACTTGAATCCGCCGGTCGAGCTGAAAGCCAACCCCTACGCGGTCGGCGACACGCGCATGGCCTCCTGCCTCGAAAAGGAGGGCGTCAAGCTGGGTACGGTCGAACACCTGATGTCGGCGCTGGCCGGCCTGGGCATCGACAACCTGCATGTGGACGTCGATGCCGAGGAAATCCCGATCATGGACGGCTCGGCTTCTCCCTTCGTCTTCCTGCTGCAGTCGGCCGGCATCGAGGAGCAGAATGCACCCAAGCGCTTCCTGCGGGTGAAGAAGGTCGTCGAGGTGAAGGACGGCGACAAGTGGGCGCGCCTGTCGCCTTACGAAGGCTTCCGTCTCGAATTCTCGATCCACTTCAACCATCCTGCCGTCGACAAATCCGGTACCCGGGTCGCTGTCGATTTCGCCGACCAGTCCTACATCCGTGACGTTTCCCGTGCCCGCACCTTCGGTTTTACGCAGGATGTCGAGGCGATGCGTGCACAGGGCCTCGCGCTCGGCGGCAGCCTCGAAAATGCCATCGTGATGGACGAGTACCGCGTGCTGAATGCCGAGGGTCTGCGCCTGCCCGACGAATTCGTGCGTCACAAGGTGCTCGACGCCGTGGGCGATCTCTATCTGGCCGGTGCGCCGCTCCTGGCCGTGTTCAGTGCGCACAAGTCCGGCCATGCCATGAACAACCGCCTGCTGCGCGAATTGCTGGCCGATGAGACCGCCTGGGAGTGGGCCACCTTCGAGGAAGCGGCCAGCACGCCGGCGCGCATCGCCCATCTCTATCCCGACCTGCAGTTCGCCTGACCGCCCATGCTCCTGTTGCGGATCGTCGGGCTGCTTGCCGTCATCGCCATCGGTGCCGGCATCTTGGCGTATCTTTTCACCCGGGACCGGCGCTATCTCGGCCTGTCCTGGCGGATCGCCAAATATTCCCTGGTCTTTGCGCTGGCCCTGTTCGCCCTGCTGGCGTTCGAGCGACTGATCGTCATCCTTTAGGTGCTGCGCAGCAGACGCGCGAGTGCCTGACGTATGGGGGAGTCCTCGGTGAGTCCCGAGGCCAGCGATGTAAGTGCCTGCTTCGACCTCGAACCCAATACTTTTGGGGTAGTTTTGCGCGAACTCGTCATAATGCGGGGGCCGGCTTGCACCCTCACTTCGATTGCGGTAACCTCGCGGCCCTGTTGAACAAAACCTGCAGCGAGCCGGGGTGCAAGTTGCCTGAGCTTGACTGCAACCGCGCCGCTCGCGGCGTGGATAACGAGTTTGCCCCGCTTGAGATTCGCGACACGCGTGCCTGGCAACAGGTAGGCAGGCAGTGCTGTTTCGAGCAATGCCTGCATTTGCCGCAGGTTTTCGGCCTGTCCCGAGAGGCGGGCGAAAGCGCCGGCGGCGGCAAGGTGGTCCATCAGACTGCCACGACGGCTGTGAGATGCCCGGGAAGTGTCGGGCGCACGCGGTTTCGGTGGCATCGGCTGCAGGACAGGGAGGAAGAAGGACATGCATATTATTCTGGTCTCCGACCGCATGGCAACCGCGCGCAGCCTCATGCTGACCCGCGGCCACATGATGCTGATCGCTACCGGCCTGATGATGTTGATCCTGGCCTTGTCGACCATGTTCTCCTACCTGACCGTGCGCCATGCGGCCGAGATCCGCCTGCCATTCCTGCAGGAGCTGTTGCGTAGCATCAGCCTCGAGGAAGCGGGCAAGACCCGCGAGCTGGTGCGTGAAAACCTGTCGACCATGGCCGTGCGCCTCGGCGAGATGCAGGGCCAGCTGATACAGCTCGATTCGCTCGGCGAGCGTCTGGCCGGCATGGCCGGCGTGAAGATCAAGGATATCCAGCCCGTACCAGCCGCGATGGCCTTCGCCAATGGCCGGGGGGGGCCCCTGATGCGGCCGGACAATCTGGATACGCTGGACATGCAACGTGCGCTCGATGAGCTCTCTCGCCAGGTGGAAGTGCGCAGCGACACGCTCGCCGCGCTCGAAAACCGCCTGTTCGACGAGCGCATCCGCAAACACATGCTGCCGACAGCCCGCCCTGTGGCCGAAGGCGTACCTGCCTCGTCCAATTTCGGTTGGCGCAACGACCCCTTTACCGGCCAGACGGCCATGCACGAAGGTATCGACTTCATCGGTGAAGTCGGAACACCCATTCTCGCGGCGGCGGCCGGCATCGTGCTCTTCGCCGAAATGCATCCGCAATACGGCAACATGGTGGAAGTCGACCATGGCAACGGTCTCACCACACGGTATGCGCACGCATCCGCCCTGCATGTCCGGACGGGCGAAATCGTCCGGCGCGGCCAGGAAATCGCCGCGATCGGTTCGACCGGCCGCTCGACCGGCCCACATCTGCATTTCGAGGTGCGCCTGAATGGCGTGGCCCAGAACCCGTGGCGCTTCCTCGACAAGGACAAGCCCGCACAGCCCCTGCAGTTCGCCCGTCGTCACTGACTTGCTGGCCGGGCCGGGTGGGGGCGCCGGGCCGGGCAAGCCCCGCGTGCTAAGATCGCACCCCTTCGGACGGAGCACCATGGGTGACCATCGGGGTTCGTCCTTCCGCATTTCCTGGCCTCTTAAGAGCTGATCCTCCATGATTTCCGGTTTTCTGAAGAAGATTTTCGGCAGCCGCAACGACCGGTTGCTGCGCCAGTATTCCTCCACCATCGCGCGCATCAATGCGCTCGAAAGCCAGTTGCAGGGCCTGTCGGACGCCGACCTCGCCGCGCAGACTCCGGCACTCAAGGCGCGCGTCGCTAACGGCGAGTCCCTCGACAGCCTACTGCCGGAAGCCTTCGCCACGGTGCGCGAAGCGGCACGGCGCGTGCTGGGCATGCGCCATTTCGACGTCCAGCTGATCGGCGGCATGGTCCTCAACAACAACAAGATTGCCGAAATGCGCACGGGCGAGGGCAAGACCCTGATGGCCACGCTGCCGGCCTACCTCAACGCACTGTCCGGCAAGGGCGTGCATGTCGTCACGGTGAACGACTACCTCGCCAGCCGCGACGCCGCCTGGATGGGGCGCCTCTACAATTTCCTCGGTCTGACGGTCGGCTGCAACCTGCCGCACATGAGCCACGAGGACAAGCAGGCCGCCTACGCCGCCGACATCACCTACGGCACCAACGGCGAGTTCGGTTTCGACTACCTGCGCGACAACATGGTCTATGCGGCCAACGAGCGCGTCCAAAGAAAACTGAATTACGCGATCGTCGACGAGGTGGACTCGATCCTCATCGATGAAGCGCGCACGCCGCTGATCATCTCCGGCCAGGCCGAGCAGCACACCGAGCTCTACATCAAGATGAACGCCGTGCCGCCGCTGCTCGAAAAGGGCGAGGCGGCGGAGAACAAGGAAGAAGCCGATACCGGTGACTTCGTCGTCGACCTCAAGGCGCACTCCGTGCTGCTCACCGAGCAGGGCCACGAGAAGGCCGAGCAGATCCTCGGCAACCTCGGCCTGCTGGCCGAAGGCGGCAGCCTCTACGATCCGGGCAACATCCTGCTGATGCATCACTTGTATGCGGCGCTGCGCGCCCATCACCTGTTCCACCGCGACCAGCACTACGTCGTGCAGAACGGCGAGGTGACCATCGTCGACGAATTCACCGGCCGCCTGATGGCCGGTCGGCGCTGGTCGGACGGCCTGCACCAGGCCGTCGAGGCGAAGGAAGGCGTGGCCATCCAGTCCGAGAACCAGACGCTCGCCTCGATCACCTTCCAGAACTACTTCCGCATGTACGCCAAGCTCGCCGGCATGACCGGCACGGCCGACACGGAAGCCTACGAGTTCCAGCAGATCTACGGCCTCGAAACGGTGGTGATCCCCACCAACCGGCCGATGATCCGCGACGATCGCAACGACCAGATCTACCGCACCGCGCAGGAAAAATACCTCGCCATCCTCGCCGACATCAAGGACTGCCATACGCGCGGCCAGCCCGTGCTGGTCGGCACCACCTCGATCGAAAACTCCGAGCTGCTGTCCGGCCTGCTGCAGAAGGAAAAGCTGCCGCACCAGGTGCTCAACGCCAAGCAGCATGCCCGCGAAGCCGAGATCGTTGCGCAGGCCGGCAGGCCGGGCATGATCACCATCGCCACCAACATGGCCGGCCGTGGTACCGACATCGTGCTCGGCGGCAACGTCGAGAAGCAGGCCGAGGCGATCGGTGCCGACCAGAATATCGCCGAAGCCGACAAGGAAGCCCGCATTGCCACGCTGCATGCCGAATGGCAGTCGCTGCACGACCAGGTACTAAAGGCCGGCGGCCTGCATATCATCGGCTCCGAGCGTCACGAATCGCGCCGCATCGACAACCAGTTGCGCGGCCGTTCCGGCCGGCAGGGCGACCCGGGTTCATCGCGCTTCTACCTCTCGCTCGACGACCCGCTGCTCAAGATCTTCGCCGGCGAACGCCTCAACAGCATCATGGTGCGCCTCAAGATGCCCGAGGGCGAGGCCATCGAGCATCCGCTCGTCAGCCGCTCCCTCGAATCGGCGCAGCGCAAGGTCGAGCAGCGCAACTTCGACATCCGCAAGCAGCTTCTCGAATACGACGACGTTGCCAACGATCAGCGCAAGGTCATCTACCAGCAGCGCAACGAACTGCTCGATGCCGCCGACATTGCCGACACCATCACCGCGATGCGCCAGGGCGTCATCCACGACCTGTTCCGCGAGCATGTCCCGGCCGAAAGCGTCGAGGAGCAGTGGGACCTTGCCGCCCTCGAGGTCGCACTCAACGCCGAGCTGACACTCAAGCTGCCGGTTG
>CAYNCH010000099.1:0-6693 GCA_964395815.1 uncultured Methyloversatilis sp. | reverse complement strand
CGAGCCCGCCCGACAGCAGCACGCCGACCTTGACGTCGGCGATCTCGCTGCGCTTTTTCACCGCCGTGCGCAGCGCGGCGTGGATGGCTTCGGTCCATTCCCCTTCGCTTTTCGGCAGGGCCGGGCGTTGCGCGTGCAGCGTCCAGTAGCGGCGCACCGATTCACGTCCCTCCGGCGTGATCGTCAGCGTGGTGCCCTGTTCCAGCTTGCGGATGCCCGTGAGGATCGTGTGCGGCGGCGGCACGACGGAATGCAGTGTGAACTGGTGGTGTAGGGCGACCGGATCGATGGCGGTGTCGATCCCGCCGGCCGCCAGCAGCGCCTGCGTGTTTGAGGCGAAGCGGAAGAATTTGTCGGTGCGTGCGAAGTAGAGCGGCTTGATGCCGAGCCGGTCGCGGGCGAGGAACAGCTGCCGGCGACGGCCGTCCCAGATGGCGAACGCGAACATGCCGTGCAGATGCTCGACGCAGCCCTCGCCCCACTCGGCCCAGGCGCGCAGGATCACCTCGGTGTCGCCGTCGGAATGGAAAACATGGCCGAGGTCGCGCAGCACGGTACGCAGCTCGGGGTAGTTATAGATTGTGCCGTTGAAGACGAGGGCGAGGCCCAGCGCGGCGTCGACCATCGGCTGGTGCGAGTGCGGCGACAGGTCGATGATCGCCAGCCGGCGGTGGGCGAAAGCGACCGGACCGTCGGCCCAGCTGCCGGCATCGTCCGGCCCGCGCCGCGCCAGCTGCGCGCTCATGCGTTCGAGCGTCGCCGGCTCGGGCCGCCCGCCGTCGAATCTCAATTCACCTGCAATGCCGCACATCCGCCGCGTCCTCCATGCCGTTCATGTCCGCATGGTAATCCCGCGCGGCCCGGCCGGGTAGCTTGATCATCGCGTGGACGACGTGTAGCCTGCCCACCCAAAAACGGGGAGGAAATGCCACGTGGAATCATCAGAAAAAACGCGCTGTGCGGAGGGCTGCGAGGCCGGCTACGAGACCGTCATCGCCCAGCTGCGGACATTGCTCGGCAGCCTGCCGATGGGGGTGACGGCGTTCGACGAGGATCTGCGGCTGATCTTCTGGAACGAACGCATCTACGACATCCTCGGCCTGCCGCGCGCGGCCGTTTATCCGCAGGCACGCTTCGAGGATCTGCTGCTTCACCCGGCGCGCCGCGGCGAATACGGGCCTGGCGACCCGGTCGCGCTGGTGGCCGAACGCGCCGCGCGGGCGCGCCGCTTCGAGGCGCACAGCTTTGAACGGCAAGGACGGAACGGCGTCACGCTGCTCGTCGAGGGCTATCCGATCCGCATTGGCGAGCGCACGACGGGTTTCGTCACCACCTATACCGACATCACCGAACGCAAACGCGCCGAGGAACAGCTGGCGCGACAGAACAACACCTTGCGCACCATCATCGATAATTTTCCCGGCGGCATCTCGCTGTTCGATGCCGAATTGCGCCTGCAGGCCCACAATCGGAATTTCCGCGACCTGCTCGACCTGCCCGATCCGCTGCTGGACCGCGACGAGGTGCGCTTCGAGGACCTGATCCGCTTCAACGCACGCCGCGGCGAATACGGCTCCGGCGACGAGGAAACGCTGATCGCCGGCATCGTCGCGCGGGCGCGCGATTTCCGGCCGCACAAGATGGAACGCCAGCGACCCGATGGCAAGTGGCTGGAGATCCGCGGCGCTCCGTTGCCCGATGGTGGTTTCGTCACCATCTACATCGACATCACCGAGCGCAAGCGCGCCGAGGAGCGCATCCGCGTGATGGCGCTGCACGACACGCTGACCGGCCTGCCCAACCGCCTCAATTTCAACGACCAGGTCGAGCAGGCGATCGAGCGCGGCACGGCACAGGGCCAGCGTTTCGCCTTGCTGTTCGTCGATCTCGACGGCTTCAAGAAAGTGAACGATTCGCTCGGCCACGATGCCGGCGACGATTTACTGGTCAGGGTGGCCGCGCAGCTGCGGGCGGCGGTGCGCGAAACCGACGTCGTCGCGCGGCTCGGCGGCGACGAGTTCGTCGTGCTGCTGCACGACATCCAGTCGCCCGCCAGCGTCGAGGAGATCGCCGGCGACATCGTCGGCCGGCTCGCGGTGCCCTTTCACATCGATGCGGGCACGGCCGTCATCGGCGCGTCCATCGGCATTGCCCTCTATCCGGACAACGGCGTCTGCCGCGAAAACCTGCTCAAGGCGGCCGACGAGGCGATGTATGCCGCCAAGGCGGCCGGGCGCGGGGCCTGGCGGCGCGCCGGGCACTGACGCCCGCCCCGGCCGCCGTCCCGCCGCCGCCGACTTTTACCGGATCTGCGGCGCGGAGTCGCGCAGGATCAGATAGGGCGTCGAGAACGGCGCCAGCCGTTCGAGAAAGTCGAGCAGCTCCAGCACTGGCGATTCGCGGAAGAACGCGGCCTTGGGCGTTTCCATCCAGATCCGGTCGGCATACAGCCAGTCTTCGTGAGGCGAGTCGCCGAGGCCGTCGCCATCGCGGTCGAAGCCCTGGTAATGACTCCAGTAGTTGCCCTGCCAGGTATTGGCGCTGCCCGCGCCCAGGCCGCTGATGCCGATCTGCGTCAGATTGTTTTCGAAGCGGTTGCCGTTGAAGCGGTGGCCGCCGGCTTCGCCGTAGAAAAAGGCGCCGATGATGTTGTGCGCGAAGCGGTTGCCGCGCGCCTGCAGGATGCCGACCGACTCCGGTGGCGCATCGATCTTCAGGCCGACGCTGCAATGCACCACCTCGTTGTTCTCGACACGGGCGTCGCCGCTTTCCTTGAAGACGATGCCCGCACCGCCGGCCGTCAGCGCATGGGCGATGCGGTTGCCGCGCACCGTCAGGTCCGGCGAGTAGAGGATGACGATGCCGGTGCCGGTGTGTTCGAGATGGTTGTTCTCGACCGTGAGTCCCGGCGAGAAGATGATGTGCATGCCGTAGCGGCCATCGGTGAAGCGGTTGCCGGCGATGCGGTTGTCGGGCGAGTTGGTGAAGGTCAGGTCGCGGGCGCGCACGAAGCGGTTGTCTTCGATGCGGTTGCGTCGGCCGTGCCACATGCGGATGGCGTCGCCGCGGGCGGCTTGCGGCAGATCCTTGCCGGTGACGCGATTGGCGCGGATCAGATTGCGGTTGCCGCCGCGGATGTGGATGCCGAACAGCACGTCGGACAACTCGTTGTCCTCGATGCGATTGTCGTCGCCGGCGACGAGGATGCCCGCGTCGATGCCGTCGTGCGTCTCACCGCTGCCGGCGATGTGCAGGCCGCGCACCGTGGCGCCGCTCGTTGTCACGCTCAATACGGTGCCGCGGCCGGGCCCGACGAGTCGCGTCTGCCCGCCGCCATCGAGGGTCATGGGCCGGCCGATCGTCACCGGGCCGGTGTAGTCGCCCGGTGCGAGCGCCAGCCGCCCGCCTGCGGGCGTCGCATCGATCAGGGGCTGGAGCGGCGCTGCCGGTGAGGCGGCAGCGCAGTGCAGCGGCAGGGTGAGCAGGGCGAGAAGCCGGAAAATTTTCATGGGCCGGGATTGTCGGCGCTGGCGGGACGGCAGACCTTGGCCTAAATCAAACACCGATCAGGTGCAGCACCACTTCGCGCCGGTGCGGTGCTCCCAGAGAAACAGCCCCTGCCAGGTGCCGAGCACCAGTTCGCCATCGACGAGCGGGATACCGATCGAGGTCTGCGTCAGTGCGCTGCGGATATGGCCGGACATGTCGTCCGGCCCCTCGTTGTTGTGGCGCCAGCCGGGCTGGCCGTCCGGCGACAGTTTTGTGAAGAAGGCGTCGAGGTCGTGGCGCACGTCCGGGTCGGCATTCTCCTGGATCAGCAGCGAGGCCGAGGTGTGGCGGCAAAAAGCCGTCAGCAGGCCGTTGCGCAGGCCGCTGGCCCGGACAAAGGCGCGCAGGTCAGCGGTGATCTCGACAAAACCGCGCCCGGGCGTGGCGACGGTCAGGCAGGTATGGGTCTGTTGCATGGTCGGGACTTTCAGCGGAACTTTCAACGGGACTCGGCGGCCAGGCGCAAGCCGAGCGCGATGAACAGGATGCCGGTGGCCTGGTCGAGACGGCGGCCGAGGCCGGCACGCCGCTGCAGCCAGCGCCCCACGGTGCCGGCGAATGCGCCGAGCAGGCCGAACACCAGCGTGGTCTGCAGCGCGAAAAGAATGCCGAGCACGGCCGACTGGCCGGCGGCGTGAGCGCTGCCGGCCGGCACGAACTGCGGCAGGAAGGCGAGGAAGAACAGCGCCACCTTCGGGTTGATGGCGTTGGCAACGAAGCCGCGCCGCAGATAGACGGTGCATGGCGTCGCATCGCTGGCGGCCGCGGCGGGGTCGAGCCGGGCGCCGGGACTGCGCAGCGCCTGCCAGCCGAGCCAGCATAAATAGGTCGCCCCGACGAGTTTCAGTACGGTAAAGGCGGTGGCCGAAGCGGCCAGCACCGCCGAAATGCCCAGGCTGGCCCACAGGGTGTGGGTGAAGCAGCCGAGCGCACAACCCACCCCAAAACAGATGCCGGCGCGCCGGCCGCGCGACATGCCCAGTCCCAGCACGGCAAGGTTGTCCGGGCCCGGCGCCAGCGTCACCAGCACGGCGGCCGCCAGAAAGCCCAACAGCTGGGCGGTGCTCAATTCGAACATGTCAGGCCGAACCTTTCAGGTCGCATATCATGGCCGCATTATCGCCCAGGGATCGCCATGAATCACCTCCATCTGCCCGCTGCGCTTGCCGCCTGGGGCACCCCTGCCTTCGCGGACATGCTCAAGCGCGAACTGGCCACCCAGGCCGCCGCGCTGCCGCTGCAACAGGCCGCAGCCACGACCAGCACCGTGCTCGATACGCCACCGGAAATCATGCTCATCGCCGCCACGGCAGCGGCAGAAAGACTCGACGTCCGGGTCGGCGTCTTTTTCTCCGGCATCGTTGCCGGCTGTTCGTGCGCCGACGACCCGACGCCAGTGGAGGCGCAGCCGGAGTATTGCGAATTGATTCTCTCGATCGACCGGATAACCGCCGGTGCGTCCGTCGCATTGCCGGCGAATGAGTAAGGCCTATGCAATCCGGTTAGTCTGTACCAAATCCGTCAGACGATCCGGTCAAGCAATTTACCGAAGGTCGTCAGTGGATCTGCACCGAGTGCCTTGCAGATGTCCTGAAATTCGACGAGGTCGAGGCGCCGTTCGCCGCGCTCGTATTTCGATACGTAGCTTTGCGGTTTTCCCAAGCGCCCTGCGATATCCACCTGCGTCAGGCCGACACGCTCCCTCTCCGCCACGAGCAGCGCGCGCAGCACCGCATAACGAGGGTTGTGCATGGGGTTTGGCATCCGCGCACGTTAATAACCTGTTGCGGGATATCCCATATCGGGTTATTGTCGACATGTCGGAAACGGTATGACAGACAACAATAAGCGTCGAGAGCGTGAAAATGTGCCAGCGGGTATTGCTCGTCGATGATGAGCCACTGAATCGTGAAATTGGAGCTTTTCTGCTCCAGGATTTGGGCAATCTGGTGGTGGATCTTGCCAATGATGGCGACGAGGCTGTCAACATGGCCGGCAGTCGGCCCTACGACCTGATCCTGATGGATCTCCACATGCCGACGATGGATGGAATCGAGGCGACACGCAAGATACGTCAGATCAAGGGATACGAGGCGACGCCCATTCTTGCGTTGACCGCCAACTCGCGTGACGATGTCTGGGAATCCTGTCGGCAAGCAGGCATGAGTGGATATCTGTCGAAACCGGTCGTACCGGAACAGTTCTTTCCGATTCTGCGCCAATGGCTGGGTCGCGCCGATGGAACCGGAACGGTTTCACGCTAAAGCAACACCCGCTCGATCCCGCCGCTGTTCGCCGCCGCCACATAGCGCGCCAGCCAGTCCTCGCCGATCAGGTGGCGTCGGCAGCTGCCCAAACCGCAGCGGAAAAATGTGTGCGTATCAATCGATCCGCAGTGACCAATGAAGCCTGGGCAACCATCGCATGGGCAACAATCAGGCGATCAAACGGGTCACGGGTCCAGTCAATTTGCTCGGCAACATCCACGACCCGCCCGAAAACCTGCTCGCATTCCGTCAACCCCAGCGTAGCCGACAACTCTCCCAGCAGAACGTTCGGCGCAACCTTGATGCGGCCTCTCGTACAAGTAACGCAATTCCAGCCGCGCCATCGGCGCATAGCGTAAAACGCCACCCTCCAACAACTGGCGTGCCGGAGCCGGCCAACTGCGCAATGGATCGACATACAACCAAACCAGAATCTGTGTGTCGAGATGAACCACAACAGAACTCATTGCGAAGACTCCCACTTTTTCCGCCAGGCGCTTTCATCCCAAGGCGAATTCAGTGGATCGCCCAATGCTTCCGGATGCGGCACGAGCGCGGCGAGCCGCCCCTGCTGGATCATGGGGGGTTGATCTGACTGATGTTTGGCGCTGGATTGAGCAGCGGTTTTTGTCTGATCCACATCGAACATCACGAGAACCCGTACGGGCTGCCCCGGGCTAAGCATGCTGGGGGCCGGCAAGGTAATGGTCTGATCCCGAACAATAGAATTCATTTCAATAGCCTGCATGGTCTTCCCTCCCGTATGCTTTCGCTGCTGCTATAAACATGCCGTCCCGCCAGCGCCGACTTTTCCGCACCTAGAGCAACACCCGCTCGATCCCGCCGCTGTTCGCCGCCGCCACATAGCGCGCCAGCC
>CAYNCH010000098.1:0-6710 GCA_964395815.1 uncultured Methyloversatilis sp. | reverse complement strand
ATCGGATTCGGCCACAGCCGTGCGGCATCGAGTTCGGCGATCAGCGTCCGGGCCGTGGTTTCCTGCGCCAGCGAATGCGTGAAGATGACCGAACGGTATTGGGTACCGACGTCGTGACCCTGGCGATCAGGCGTGGTCGGGTCGTGGATGACGAAAAACGCTTCGAGCAGTGCATGGTAGTCGATGATGGCCGGATCGAACGCGATGTGCACGACTTCGGCATGGCCGCTCCGTCCGCCGCAGACCTGCTCGTAGGTCGGGTGCTCGACCGAACCCCCGCAGTAGCCGGACGTTGCCTCTTGCACGCCAGCGAGTTGCAGAAACGCGGCTTCCAGGCACCAGAAGCAACCGCCGCCCAACGTGGCAAATTCGGTAGCGACTTCGCTCGTCATGATTTTGTTCCGGCAAGCAGGGCGATCGGCCAGAGGATGTCGTGGCGTATGGCTGGATCGCCCCAATGGGGTTGCAGTCGTTTCATCAGTTTACAGGTCGGGTCGCTTTCCGTTTCTGCAAGACAGCGCTGCACGGCGGACCAGGTGCCGACGTAGTTCACCAGATCGTCCAGCGTCCAGGACAGCCGGATTTCGAAAGTCGGCGCTGGCAGGACGGCGAACGGGAATGGCATGCCGGCATAGCCGAGTTCGACCCAGCGTCGCTCGGGCGGCCACCAGGGCGTCAGCACATCAGTGTAGAAATCGTCGATGGCGGTGTTGATCGCCGGTTCCCCGCGCAGCAGCTGGTAGGTCCAGGCGGCGATCAGGCCGCCGGGTTTCAGGATGCGTTGCGCTTCGGCGTAGAAGGCGTCGAAATCGAACCAGTGAATTGCCTGGGCGACGGTGACGAGGTCGCAGCTGCTGTCCGGCAGGCCGCTCGAGTTGCAGGGAGCGACGCGGTATTCGACGCGCGGGTGCGGCGTAGCCTGTGCGATTTGCGCAGCCGACAGGTCGGTGGCGATAACCCGGCCGAAGCGGGCAGCGAGCGGTACGGCCGCCTGCCCGCTGCCGCAGCCGACGTCCCAGGCCAGATCATGTGCGGGTGTCTGGTCCGCGAGCCAGTCGAACAGGGCATCCGGATAACCGGGGCGGAACTTCGTGTAATCGGGGGCTTGCCGGGAAAAGTGGTCGGCAGCCATGGGCGCTAGGCCCCTTCGCGTTCGGCAAGCCGCCGCAGCACCAGCGGAAACGCGCCGGTCAGAAAGCAGGCGATCGCCGAAACGATCAACCCCCAGCCAGCCATCGGGTCTGCCAGCAGTGGATGAACCTGCGCGAACAGCCCGGCAAAGGCGGCGATGCCGACGGCAGTACAGGCGATGCCGAGCATCGTGAAGAAAACGAAGGTCCAGGGCCAGTGGTGCGGCTTCATCGATGTTTCAATGGCGCAAATCGACGATGCGCTTGGCCTTGCCGTCGGAGCGCGCCACACCGCCAACATCCATGACCTCGATGTGCGTATTGATGCCGATCAGTGCCTTGATGTGATGGCGTAATTCGCCAGCGGCCTGCTGGCGTGCCTCGGCAGCGGCGGCGGCAAATTCCGGCTTGAGTTCGACGCGCACGGTGAGGTCGTCCATGTGGCCCTTGCGCGAGACTTCCAGCTGGTAATGCGGCGAGAGCTTTGGTGTCCGGAGGATCAGCTCCTCGATCTGCGAGGGGAAGAGGTTCACGCCGCGGATGATCAACATGTCGTCCGAGCGGCCGGTGATCTTGCCGATGCGACGGAAGCTGCGGGCGGTCGGCGGCAGCAGGCGCGTCAGGTCGCGCGTCCGGTAGCGGATGACGGGCAGGGCTTCCTTGGTCAGCGAGGTGAACACCAGTTCGCCCGGCTTGCCGTCGGGCAGCACCTTGCCGGTCTCGGGATCGATGATCTCGGGATAGAAGTGATCTTCCCAGATGGTCGGGCCGTCGCGCGACTCGATGCATTCGACGGCGACGCCGGGGCCGATCATTTCCGAAAGGCCGTAGAGATCCATGGCGACGATGCCGAGGCGGGATTCGAGCTCGTGACGCATCTCCTCGCCCCAGGGTTCGGCACCGAAGATGCCGCGCTGCAGGGTCGATTCGCGCGGGTTGAAGCCCTGGCGTTCGAATTCGTCGACGATGTTGAGGATGTAGGAGGGCGTGCCGACGATCATGGTTGCGCCGAAGTCGCGGATCAACTGGGCCTGCCGCTCGGTCTGTCCCCCCGAGATCGGCACCACCGTGCAACCCAGTTTCTCGGCGCCGTAATGCACGCCGAGCCCGCCGGTGAACAGGCCGTAGCCGTGGGTGACGTGGATGATGTCCTTGCGGGTACCGCCGGCCGCCGCGATCGAGCGCGCCATGATGCCGGCCCAGGTATCGATGTCGTTCTGCGTGTAGGCGACGACGGTTGGTTTGCCGGTGGTGCCGGACGAGGCGTGCAGCCGTACGATATTCTCCAGCGGCTCGGCGAACATGCCGTAGGGGTAGGTGCGGCGCAGGTCATCCTTGCCGGTAAAGGGAAACTTCGCCAGGTCGTCGAGCGACTTCAGGTCGCCGGGACGGACACCGGCGGCATCGAACTTGGCGCGGTAGTGCGGCACGCGTTCGTAAGCGCGTCCGAGCGTGGCTTGCAGACGCTGCAGCTGCAGCGCGGAAATTTCGTCGCGGCTGGCGCGGGTAATGTCGTTCATTTACTTGGGACGCGTGTCGATTACGCGCTTGGCCTTGCCGACCGAGCGTTCCACTGTGCCGACAGCCTTGATCTCGATGCGCGTCGAGATGCCGACGTAGGACTTGATGTGGTGCTGCAGGTCGTGAGCGACGAATTCCTTTTCCGCTGCAGTGGCGGTGGCGAACTCGGGCTTGATCTCGACATTCACCGTCATCGAATCCAGATGGCCCTCGCGGCTGACTTCGAGCTGGTAGTGCGGTGAGAGCTTGGGCTGCCTGAGGATCAGTTCCTCGATCTGGCTGGGGAAGACGTTCACGCCGCGGATGATCAGCATGTCGTCCGAGCGGCCGGTGATCTTGGCGATGCGCCGCATCGAGCGCGAAGTCGGCGGCAGCAGGCGGGTGAGATCGCGGGTGCGGTAGCGGATGATCGGCAGCGCTTCCTTGCTCAGCGAGGTGAACACCAGTTCGCCGACCTCGCCGTCGGGCACCACTTCGCCGGTCTCGGGATGGATGATCTCGGGATAGAAATGGTCTTCCCAGATCACCGGACCGTCCTTGCTCTCGATGCACTCCTGAGCGACGCCGGGGCCCATCACTTCAGACAGGCCGTAGATGTCGATGGCATCGATGGCGAAGCGTTTTTCGATTTCCTCGCGCATTTGATGCGTCCACGGCTCGGCGCCGTGGATGCCGATCTTCAGTGCGCAGTCGGTGGGGTTCAGGCCCTGGCGGTCGAATTCGTCGGCGATGGCGAGCATGTAGGAGGGCGTCACCATGATGATCTTCGGCTTGAAGTCCTGAATCAGCTGCACCTGGCGCTCGGTCTGGCCGCCCCCGAAGGGGATCACGGTGCAGCCCAGGCGTTCGGCACCATAGTGGGCGCCGAGGCCGCCGGTGAACAGCCCGTAGCCATAGGAGACATGCACCTTGTCACCGGGGCGGCCGCCGGCCGCATGGATCGAGCGCGCCATCAGGCCGGCCCAGGTGTCGATGTCCTTCTGGGTGTAGCCGACCACGGTCGGTTTGCCTGTGGTGCCGGAAGAAGCGTGTACCCGGACGACCTTGTTCTCGGGTACGGCGAACATGCCGAAGGGATAGGTGTCGCGCAGATCCTGCTTGGATGTGAAGGGAAACCTGGCGAGGTCGGCCAGTTCCTTGAAGTCGCCCGGCTTGACGCCGACGGCATCGAACTTGGCGCGGATATGGGCGATGTTGTCGTAGGCGTGCTGCAGGCTCCAGCGCAGACGTTCGGTTTGCAGTGCCGTGATTTCGTCGCGGCTGGCGGTTTCGATGGCGTCGAGCGCGCGTCCAGATTGCATTTTGTTATCCTCCCCCGGCGCCGGGCCAGGCAGGCTGCGGCGCAAACCCTGTGCGTCAATACAATAAGGGGACGAACTTTATCACGTGCTTGATCCGGAGGCCGCCATGCCGCATCCCTGGTTCGACAAACACCGCGCCCTGCTCGATGAGGCGCAGGCGGCGGTTTCCCGCCGTACCCACTGGACGCCTTATCCGGAAAGTCCGCGCGCCTATGGAGCGACCGCGCTGGATGACGGCCTGCAGGCATTCGAAGCTTACCGCGATGCGCAGTTCTATCTCGATCAACCCGGTGTAGCCGGCCGCGGCGGCGAGGAGGTTTCGCCCTATGGGCAGCCGCTGAACATTTCTTACCCCTGCTGCAGTCCGGATGCGCTGATCGCCGCCGCGAGGAATGCGATGCTGCCGTGGGTGAGGGCTGGGATTGAGGTGCGCCTCGGTGTCTGTCTTGAAATTCTTGCACGGCTCAATGCTGCCAGCGCCGAGATGGCACATGCCTTGATGCACACGACAGGCCAGAGTCTTGGCATGGCTTTTCTCACTGGCGGCCCGCAGGCCCAGGCGCGCGGACTGGAGGCACTGGCCTGGGCTTTCCGCGAAATGGCGCAAATTCCGCAGCAGGCGGAATGGCAGCGCAATGTCAGCCAGCGTCTCGAAAAACGCTTCATGGTGGCCCCGCAGGGGGTATCGCTCATCATCGGCAGCGCCACTCAGCCGACCTGGAATGCCTACCCCGCGCTGTTTGCCAGCCTGTCTACCGGCAATCCCGTGATCGTGAAGCCGCATCCGACGGCCGTGCTGCCGTTGGCCATCGCTGTCGCCGTGGCACGACAGGTACTCAAGGACGCGGGTTTCGATGCCAATCTGGTCAGCTTGCTGATCGGCAACCCGGATGGCCCGCTGGCCCGCGATGTGGTGCTGAAGCCGGATATCCGCCTGATCGATTATGCGGGGGCGCCCGACTTCGGCCGCTGGTTGCTGGAAGCTGCACGGCAGGCTCACCTGTTTGTCGAGACGGGGGGTGTCAATTGCGTCCTGGTCGATTCGACCTACGATTACACGGCGCTGCTCAAGAACCTCGTGTTTTCGCTGTGCCTCGATGCGGGGCAACTACGCACCACCCCGCGCACGATCTTCGTCAGCCGCGAGGGTGTGCAGACGCCGGATGGCCTGATCAGCGGTACGCAGTTCGGGCTCGATCTTTCCTATGCTATCGGGAGATTCCTGGAGGACCCGGCTCGGGCGGTCGAGGTACTCGGCGCGATCCAGTCGCCGGCGACCGTCGCGCGCATCCAGGCGGTCCGCGACCTGGCCGAATCGAGTGCCGACATCCTGCGCTATTCGGTGCCGCTGGCGCATCCCCAGTGGCCGCAGGCCCGCGTGCATACACCGCTGCTGATCCAGACACAGTCCGACCAGCGGGCCCTGTTCATGGAAGAGCGTTTTGGCCCCATCGCCATTCTTGTGTCAACGGCCAATACCGCCGAAAGCCTGGCGCTGGCGGAGGTCACCATGCGCGAGAAAGGTGCGCTCAATTTTCTGGTTCATACGACGCGGCCCCATGTGCGCCAACTAGCCGAGGACGTGTCGCTCCGTACCGGTGTCGCCCTGTCCTTCAACCTGACGGGCGCGGTTCTCATCAACCAGCCGGCCGGTTTTGCCGACTTCCATGCCAGCGGCGCCAATCCGGCGGCCAGTTGCGGCATGATCGATGCGGCTTTCGTCAGCAACCGTTTCTACTTTTCACAGGTGCAGCAACACTACCTGCCGCCGTCCTCGATTGACTGGGTGGTGGAGGGGTAAGCGGCGGCATGGTGCATCAGAAAAAATGAGCAAGCTATAAGTGATATTATTCGCGCCCTCGCAGCGGGCGCTGCGAGACTTTTTACCTAACCCCTCGGCAAGGAAGATCCATGAAGATCCACGAGTATCAGGGCAAGGAAATCCTGAGGAAATTCGGCGTGGCGACCCCGCGCGGCATTCCCTGTTTTTCCGTCGATGAGGCCGTCAAGGCCGCAGAACAACTGGGCGGCAACATTTGGGTCGTCAAGGCGCAGATCCACGCGGGTGGCCGTGGCAAAGGTGGTGGCGTCAAGCTGGCCAAGTCGCTCGACGAAGTCCGCGCTCACGCGACGGCGATTCTCGGCATGCAGCTCAAAACCCACCAGACCGGCCCGGAAGGCCAGAAGGTGCGTCGCCTGCTGATCGAGGACGGCGCCGACATCAAGAAGGAATACTACGTCGCGGCGCTGACCGATCGCGCCACGCAGAAGGTCGCCATGATGGCCTCCAGCGAGGGCGGCATGGACATCGAGGAAGTCGCGCACAAGACTCCCGAGAAGATCATCAAGGTCTTCATCGATCCGCTGGTCGGCCTCACAGACGCGCAGGCCAAGGAACTGGCGGACGGCATCGGTGTCCCGGCGGCCTCGCAGGCCCAGGCCATCGATACCTTCAAGAAGCTCTACACCTGCTACATGGAAACCGATGCCTCGCTGGCGGAAATCAACCCGCTGATCCTCGAGGGCAACGGCAACATCAAGGCGCTCGACGCCAAGTTCAACTTCGACTCCAACGCCCTCTTCCGTCAGGAAGAGATCGTCGCCATGCGCGACCTCGACGAAGAGGATCCGGACGAACTCGAAGCGTCCCGCTTCGACCTCACCTACATCTCGCTCGACGGCAACATCGGCTGCCTGGTCAATGGCGCCGGCCTGGCCATGGCGACGATGGACACGATCAAGCTGTTCGGCGCCGAGC
>CAYNCH010000097.1:0-6852 GCA_964395815.1 uncultured Methyloversatilis sp. | reverse complement strand
CTGTGCGATGGCATCGACGCCCTTGTTCTCGGAGAAACGACATGAATACCCGTACCCTGATCCTGCTCGCTGCCCTGACTCCCATACTTGCCGGCTGTTTCGGCGCGGCCGCCGTCGGCGTCGGCGCGGGCGCGCTGGCCTATGCTGACCGGCGCCTGACGGAGGTGCAATTGACCGACGAAGGCATCGAGATTCGTGCGCTGAACCGGGTTTCGGAAAAGTTCGGCGATCGTGTGCACCTCAATGTGACCAGCTACAACCGTACCGTGCTGTTGACCGGCGAGGTACCTGACGCCGCCACCAGGGCAGAGGTCGAAAAAATTGTCACCGGTGTCGCGAACGTCAAGGCGATCAGCAACGAATTGCAAGTCGCGGTTGTCAGTTCGCTGAGTTCGCGCAGCAACGATGTCTTCATTACCTCCAAGGTCAAGGCGCGCTTCATCGACGCGAACCGGTTCTCCGCCAATCATGTCAAGGTCGTCACCGAGAATGCGGTGGTTTACCTCATGGGCCTGGTGACCCAGGCTGAATCCGCCGCCGCGATCGAGATCGCCCGTACCACGGGGGGTGTGCAAAAGGTTGTGCGCGTTTTTGAAGTGATCAGCGAGGATGATGCGCGTCGGCTTAGTCCCCAGGCATCGGCTCAGAACCCGGCAACTGCACCTGTCCAGTGAACTACGCCCCTCCGGCGTTCGAGACCAAACTATGCCCGCCGGCCGAACTGGCTGCGCGCGGTAGGCTGCTGCCGCAGCCGCGGGTGTTCACCAACGGCTGCTTCGATATCCTGCATCGCGGGCATGCGACCTACCTCGCGCAGGCGCGGTCGCTCGGTGCCTGCCTGATTGTCGCCGTCAATTCCGATGCCTCGGTAAAACGTCTCGGCAAGGGAAGCGAGCGTCCGGTCAATGCACTAGAAGACCGCATGAGTGTGCTTGCAGCGCTCGAGGCCGTATCGCTGGTTACCTGGTTTGACGAGGACACGCCATTAGCGTGTATCCTCGACTGCAAGCCCGATATCCTCGTCAAGGGGGGAGACTGGCCGGTCGAGAAAATCGTCGGTGCTCCGGAAGTGCTCGGCTGGGGCGGGCAGGTGCACTCGATTCCTTTCATTCATACGCGTTCGACCACGGCGCTGCTGGAGAAGATCAGACGGTTGTGACCTTGCGGTCGATCGCCTTGCGCACGACGCCGATGTGCATGCGCAGCGTGTAGATCATGTCGGTGAAGGCGAGGGGCATCGCAATATGGTTCACGTCCTCTTCGATGGCGTCGATACGCTGGTGCCATTCGGCGCGCGTCAGTCGATCCGGATCGGCCTCCAGCTCCACCTCGATGAACTTGAGTTCACCATAGCGTCGGTAGATGCGCGAACGAATGCGCCATGTGTAGAGCCCGGGGGCGAATTTAAGCACCGGGATGACCACCGCGAACAGGGGAATCAGCATGACCACCATGCGGTCGATCAGCGTCGCCGCCCAAAACGGCAGGTAGCGCTGCAGCCAGGGCTTGCCGGATTTGTAGTAACGCGCTGCCTCGGGGGCGATCGGAAAGTCGGCACTGGCCGCGCGGGGAAATTCGCCGGGTTTCTGGAAAATGCCGGGGCCGCCATGGGTTTCCACAAGGGCTTGCATCAGCAGGTCGACCAATGCCGGATGTGTGTCTTCCCGGATCACCAGCGCCGCATCGGCGGCGAGCAGGTGAATGTCGTGTGCGGGCTGATCCGTGGCCAGGTCGATGACGCCGCGTGGCAGCACCAGGACGGACAGATAGGGAAACCGACGCGTATAGGCCTCCGCCTGCGCTAGGTTCATCAAAGCAAGACCCGGGGTGTGAAGCAGGGTCCAGACGGTGGCGGATTCGGTCGGCCCGACGACCAGGGCCGCATCGACTTCCCCTGCGGTGAAAGCCGTGGCGAGCGCCAACCCGCCATGGTCGAGCAGGCGGGTGTTGGTCGCATCGATCTGGCTTGCATAAAACAATTCCTGTGCAAGATGCCGTGTGCCGCTGCCAGGGGTACCGACGGCGATGCGTTTGCCGCGGAGCTGGTCGATCCGGGTCAGTTCGCCCAGTTCGGCACGATAGAAGATCCACAGGGGTTCGCGATACAGGGCGCCCAGGGAAACGAGGGCATCGCCTTCCTGGACGCGCGCCGTACCGCCTTGCACGAAGGCGGCGGAAACCATGCTGGCGGGGTCGCGCAGCTGGGCGAGATTGTCGAGCGATCCTGCCGAGGGGCGCTCGATCATGCGGATATCGTAACGGGCAAGAATGTCTTTGTAGGCCGCGCCGAATCGCTGGTAGGCGCCACCCTCGCCGCCGGTCGCAAGGGTCAGGGTGTTCGGAGGCGCAGGCTGGATGAAGCGTGAGGCGAACCAGAAGCCGACGACCACGATCAACAGCAATGGCGCGCCGACGATCAGCAGATCGCGCGGGGAGTATTCGCGGAGGCGGCGATGCCGGCGGCGTTTCATGACATCGGTCGCTGAACTCATTGCACCCTGCTCTCCTGGGCAAGGCGAAGGCCGATATTCACCGCCACGACATCCTGACCGAGTGCGACCAGACTGCCGGGTTTGCGGTTGCTGCCCTTATCGCTGTACTCGAAGTGATAGAGGCGATGGAACACGAATCGGCCATCGTCATCTCGTGCCGGGCGGATACGGGTGACCGCAACCGTCTCGTCCAGCAGTTGCACGCCTTCCGACTGGCAGGCCTGACGGGCCACCCGAATGGCGATTTCACGTACCCGGGTACTGTCGTACCAAAACCAGAACAGGGCAACGAGAAGAGCAATGCTGAAGAGTTCGAAGGCGTACATCGGCATTTGTGCCAAGCGGACAGTATGCGAACGTGTGTCTGCAGGCGGGCGTTGGAGAGGGCGTAAATGCCATGCTACCAAGGAAGGTGCAGCCGGTGCGGTCCGCAGAATTGCTGGCCTCGGTTCGCAAAATAAAAAAGCCGCTCCTGGCGGCTACTCGACTTGATGTGCGACACACCTGTCAAAGGTCGTCGTCGTACTCCTGATCTTCAGGCGGCTCCAAAAAATCTTCACATTCCATACATGATCTCCAGAAGTGGGACGGTCAATTGTTGCGCGTGCATGTGACCAGCGTATGACAGGAACGCACTCAATGATAAAGACCTGTCACGGTTCGCCTGAAAAGTTGACGTGTATACTTTCGGACACTATTATGGTGTGCAAATGGACACTGTGTGAATGGAGTCTTGCCATGCCGCCGACCAATCTACAAAAAGACCTGGGTTATCTCGGTCGCCTGCGCGACTACTATGCCGAGAACCGACGCATACCCTCATTTCAACGCATCGCCGAATTGATGGGCTTCGCTTCCAAGACGGCTTCCAAAAGGCTGCTTGAGCGCCTGGAGACGGCCGGTTTCGTCGAGCGTGCGCCCGATGACGATGCCTGGGTTCCAGCGCTTCGCTTTTTCGAACGTCCTTTGGCAGAAACAGCCGTTCGGGCGGGAGCACCGGACATGATCGAAGGTGCCCAGGGGCAATTGTTTTTCGTCGATCAATATCTGGTACGCCAGCCATCGCGTACCGTCATGGTGCCAGTCAAGGGCGATTCGATGATCGATGCCGGCATCCACGACGGGGATATCGTCGTGGTGGAGCGTGCGCGGGCCGCGCAGGCGGGCGATTTCGTGATTGCCATCGTCGATGACGAATTCACCCTCAAAGAACTGGGGCTGGAGCGGGGAAAATTCATTCTCAAGCCCTGCAACCCGGCCTATCCGGTCATCCGGCCACAAGGCCAGCTTGAAGTGTTCGGAGTGGTGACGGGACTTGTGAGACGTTATCCGGCCTGATTTTCAGGCCGGTAATTTCCGCTCCTGGTCAGAACGGGATGTCGTCCTCGACATCGCCGAATCCACCGCTATTGCTGCTGTTGCCCATGGGCGCGGAGGATTGTCCTGCGGGTCGGGCAGGCGGGCGGTTGCCGCTGTCGCGCGAACCTCCCTCGTAGGATTGGCCCATGCCTTCGCGGCGACCGAGCATTTGCATTTCCTGGGCCTCGATCTCGGTGGTGTAGCGATCCTGGCCATCCTGCCCCTGCCACTTGCGGGTACGCAAGCGGCCCTCAATGTAGACTTGCGAGCCTTTCTTCAGGTATTGGCCGGCAATTTCCGCGAGCTTGCGGTAGAACACCACGCGATGCCATTCGGTGATCTCGCGTTTTTCGCCGCTGGCCTTGTCTTTCCAGCTTTCCGTGGTGGCGAGGCGGATATTGACCACGGCATCGCCGTTGGGCATGTAGCGGGATTCTGGGTCCGCTCCGAGATTGCCCACCAGAATGACCTTGTTGACCGATGCCATGTTTTTCTCCCTAGGTTGTGGCTGACGGTTTTGTTACGGGAACCGCGATGTGCGTCGCGAGTGCCAGCCAGATTATGCCAATACCGGCGCAGAACAGATGCACGGCCGTTGCGCCGAAATGCTTCAATAACAGGCCGCCCAGTGCACCGCCGAGAAACAGGCCGAACGACTGGGTCGTGTTGTAGATACCCAGCGCGGCACCCTTGGCCGCGCCGGGAGCGAGGCGGGAGATCAGCGAGGGTTGCAAGGCTTCGAGAATGTTGAAGGCAACGAAGAATAGCAACAGCCATAGGCCGGTGAGCCAGAGGCCGCCGCCAATGAGAGCCAGCCCGGCTTGGACCACGACCAGCAGCGCTACCGCGCCGGCGTATACCGGGCGAATTTTGCCCCGCCGCTCGGCCGCGATGATCGCCGGGATCATCACGGCGAACGACAGCAGAACGGCGGGCAGGTAGATCTTCCAGTGGCCGCCCGATGGCAGGCCGCTGGCCAGCAGCGACAGCGGCACGACGACCCAGAGCGCCGTCTGCATCAGGTGGAGCGCGAAGACCCCGAAGTTGAGGCGTACCAGTCGGCCGTCAAACAGTACCGAGGAGAAGGGCGGGCGGTTTTGCTGCACGAAAGTCGGCGCTGGCGGGACGGCGAAGAACAACAGTGCGATGGCGCCCAGCGCCAGACAGCCGATGAGGATGAATAGCCCTGACAATCCCAGCGCCGCGGCGAGCGGTGGGGCGATGACCAATGATCCGGCGAAGACGAGGCCGATCGAGGCACCGATCATTGCCATGATCTTGGTGCGGTGCTGTTCGCGCGTCAAATCGGCGGCGAGCGCGGTGATGGCGGCTGAAATCGCACCGGCTCCCTGCAGTACGCGACCGAGGATCATCACGTAGATATTGGGTGCGACGGCGGCGAGGAAACTGCCGGCAGCGAACAGCAGCAGGCCGGCGACGATGACCGGCTTGCGACCCCAGCGGTCGGAAGCCATGCCGAAAGGAATCTGCAGGAAGGCCTGCGTCAGGCCGTAGGCACCCAGCGCCAGCCCGACCAGCATCACGTCATCGCCGCCCGGCAGGTCGGCCGCCAGAACCGAGAAGACCGGCAGGACGAGGAACAGGCCAAGCATGCGCAAGCCGAAGATGGAGGCGAGTACGGCGCCCGTACGTCGTTCGGCCGGGCTCATCGGGTCGTGAAGAGGGTTTGTCATGGATGATCGGATTGTCAGTGTCGCCAGACCCGCAGGCCACGCCTCGACTCCAGTGCATCGTAATCACTGTCGCTGTGCAGGAGGGCATAACCGTGTTCGATGCAGTAGCTGGCGAGCAGTACATCGACCGGGCTTTTGATTGTCACTCCCTGGGTGCGCAAGGCGCGGTAGTGCTCCGCAGCGGCGAGTACGTTGGCCTCGCCACCGATGTCGACGACCGGCAATGCGGAGAGTGCGTGACGAGCGGCCAGAAAGTCCTGGTGATGACGAAAGCCGCGCAGTACTTCGAAGAGTGTCAGGTCGGCCATCCCCAGCGGGGCGGCACCGTCGTGCAGCAGATCGTTGAGCCGAGCGACCTCCGGCGTGTTGCCGCCATTGAAGAAGTCGATCCAGACCGAGGCGTCCACGAAAATCACCGGCCGTGCGCTCCAGAGTCGTTCGCGTCATAACTGGCCGATTGTTCCATCACCAGTTGTCCGGCGGCCGGTGCGGCATCATCCCAGCGCAACTTGCCGCGCAGCGCCAGGATGTCGCGATAGGCAGCCTGGCGAGCAAGCAGGCGCAAACCGGCATCCACCGCTTCCTTGCGCGTCTTGAACGGACCGGCCTTCATGGCCTGGGCGATCAAAGCGTCATCGAGAATGATGTTGGTGCGCATTATGTGTATCAGTGGTGTGTATTAATGTGTATGCTACTCATCCTGAATGGTTTGGACAAGCAGCGGAAAAGCTCGTGCGCGAAAGCAGGTGGCTCTGACGGGCAGGCAGAATTTTTACGTATAGTCCGAGGTTGTCCATTTTGCCCGACTCCGCATGGAAACAATCAAGATCCGTGGCGCGCGCACCCACAATCTCCAGAATGTCAGCCTCGATCTGCCGCGCAACCGGCTGACCGTGATTACGGGGCTCTCCGGTTCAGGTAAGTCCTCACTTGCCTTCGATACCCTCTACGCCGAGGGGCAGCGTCGCTATGTCGAATCGCTGTCGGCCTACGCGCGCCAGTTCCTGCAGTTGATGGAGAAGCCGGACGTCGATCTGATCGAAGGTCTGTCGCCGGCGATTTCGATCGAGCAGAAGGCCACGAGCCACAACCCGCGCTCGACCGTCGGCACCGTCACCGAGATTCACGACTATCTGCGCCTGCTTTACGCCCGCGCCGGTACGCCGCATTGTCCGGAGCATGGCGTGGCACTCGAGTCGATGAGTGTGTCACAGATGGTGGATCATGTGCTGGCCTTTCCCGAGGACACCAAGCTGATGATCATCGCGCCGGTGTTCGCCATCCGCAAGGGCGAGCAGCTCGACCTG